>JAHJPT010000361.1 GCA_018819685.1 Alphaproteobacteria bacterium | reverse complement strand
GCTTCCAGTCGTCCGCATCGCGGTTCCTGCGCCTCTGCTGCGGCGGAGTGGGGATTTCGCCCCTTTCGCGCTTGGCGTCGCGTACGGCGCGGCGCAGGGTGGCGTAGTGCGTATCGCGGGTGGATTTGTTGTTGGGATCGTCTTTGCTCATGGCGCCTTATATCTCCGCAAAGAGGCGCGCACCAGCCCCCGCGATAATCCACAGGGCTGTAAAGATGTTTGAATTTTTTCCCGAAAATTCGTGAAAGGGCGTGTTGACAGAAACGAACGAGGCCGTCATATACGCGCCACAGACGACGCAACGGCGCTTCGCCGCAGCGAAATCCTAAAGAGCTTGGTAGCTCGATCCTAGCAGAACGCTGGAGGGATGCCCGAGTGGTTAAAGGGGACGGACTGTAAATCCGTTGGCTACGCCTACGTTGGTTCAAATCCAACTCCCTCCACCATTCTGCACGGATCGAAATCACCACCGCGGGTATAGCTCAATGGTAGAGCAGCAGCCTTCCAAGCTGAATACGCGGGTTCGATTCCCGCTACCCGCTCCATTATTTCCCCTTTTTTATAAACACGTATGCCGCCTCGATGCCTAACCGCGCTCGAGGTAGATCTGGCATTTCTGGTTGTTGGCCTTGCCGGTGATGGTGTTTCCGTCGATCTGGACGACATAGTCGTAGGTATCCGACCGCGCGGTGACGAGGGCGTAGGAATTCGGGCTGTCTTCCATCGCCATAGGGCTGATTTGCGCCTCGTCCGTGCCTTTGGCAGCGCCGCTATAGGCCCATTTTCCCTTGCCGACCCGGCCGAACTGCTCGTCGACGGAAAAGGTAATGGTGAACTGGCGCCGGCCGCAGGAGACGTTGCCGAGCCAGGTGCCGATCAGGTCGCTCTTGCCGGCTGAGGTCTGCTTCTGCTTGCCCTCGTTGCGTAGTTTGGAAATCTCGCTCTCGAGTTCCCGGATGATGGCGTGCAGCCGGTTGATTTCCTTCTGGGCGTCTTCCTGATCTGACCTCGGGCCTGTCGGACCACTCGCATCGAAATCCTGCGCAAAGACCGGCATTGTCGCGATCATGGCGAAAAGGCCGATGATGCGACAGGCGCCGCGGGGAGGGGCTTTTTTCAAAGCGGAAAGCAAACGGATCTGCATTGAGACCTCCCAGGCTGGATGCGCGGCTTCTGTTGCCGCGCCAGCGTCTTGTACCTAGAGGAACCAGTCCGCGTTCACATCTTCCATGTCGATGCCTTTGAGCGTCACCGTCCCGCCGCCGGAGAGGTCGAGCACCGCGAAGCCGCTTTTGTTTTCGCTGACGGTGAAGGTCTGCCCGCGCAGGTCGATAAGGTCCGTTCCGTCCTTGAAGTCACGGATCACGTCGTCGCCTTCCTTCTTGCCGAAGACAAAGGTATCGACGCCAGCGCCACCGGAAAGCACATCGTTACCCGCGCCGCCCCTGAGGGCGTCTTTTCCGGCTCCACCGGACAATGCGTCATTGCCTCTGTCGCCGAAGAGCTTGTCGTTGCCGGCATCGCCTGCAACAGTGTCGTTGCCTGCGCCGCCCTCGACCTTGTCCGCACCTGCACCACCGGCAAGCTTGTCGTTGCCGGCGTCGCCCTTGATCCTGTCGTCGTCCTTGCCGCCCTTGACGGTGTCGTTGCCGGCCTCGCCGCGCAAGGTATCTGCGCCATCGCCGCCGTCGATATTGTCGTTTCCTTTTTTGCCTTTCACTACGTCGTCGCCATCCAGGGCACGGATGGTGTCATCATCCTTGCCGCCGTTCAGCTTGTCGTCCTTTTCCGTGCCTTGGATGTTTTTGCCCTTTGCGCTGACGAACCCCAGGGCTTCTTCGCTCCACATCAATGCCATCGTCGCCTCCCACCGATTGGAAAATAAGCGGTTGAGTCTAGAACAAGCAGCGTGCGGGCACGCAGTTAAGCAAGGGATGTAGGCCGGCATCCGTTCGGCGTAGTCGTCGTGTCAGGATGCGGGCGAAACGTCGCGCAGGACAGGACGTCGCCGCTGTCGCCACTCAGAGGCGGCAGCGGAGCGAATCAAACCCACGCTGCATCAAACCAGCGGCAGACGAGCGGCCTAAAGCCCTGCCTTGAAAAAGCGATTCCGCGTCACGATCTAACGGCTATCCGGCTCACCCTAGCCCGTTTCCGGCGGATTTTCCCGTGCATTTAGCGCTTGCGCATTCGTTGCGAAAGCCTTAAACGCCTGCCAAACCGGACGGGCCGGTTAGCCCAACTTTCGTTCAGTAGGAAATAAAGAGATGGCAAAGAGCAAGTTTGAGCGCAACAAGCCTCACGTAAACATCGGCACGATCGGCCACGTCGACCATGGCAAGACGTCGCTGACGGCAGCGATCACGAAGTATTTCGGCGAATACAAGGCGTATGACCAGATCGACGCTGCCCCGGAAGAAAAGGCTCGTGGCATCACCATCTCGACGGC
>JAHJPT010000235.1 GCA_018819685.1 Alphaproteobacteria bacterium | reverse complement strand
TGCAGCTTCTTGCCCACCCGCTCCATGCCGAACAGCATGACGCCGAGGAAACCGGCCTCGAGGAAGAAGGCGGTCAGCACCTCATAGGCCATCAGCGGCCCGATGACGGGCCCGGCGCGGTCGGAAAAGACCGACCAATTGGTCCCGAACTGGTAGCTCATCACGATGCCCGAGACGACGCCCATCGCGAAGGCGATCGCGAAGATCTTGAGCCAGTATTTGAACAGGTCGAGATAGAGCTGCTTGCCCGTCTTCAGCCACAGCCCTTCGAGTACCGCGAGAAAGCTCGCGAGCCCGATCGAGAACGCCGGAAAGATGAAATGGAAGCTCACCGTGAAGGCGAACTGGATGCGGGCCAGAAGCAGGGCGTCGACGGAATCGAACATGATGGGTAGATACCCCTAAGCTATTTCCGTTCGTAACGGAAACGGCGCAGCCCGCGTTGCAAAACATGCAAGCACGATGTTGCCAAGACTACTCGCGCCTAGTGCGACAGTGCGGTGAGATCGACGAGAGCCGGAACCTCGTATTCGTCCTCGATATTCGCCTGCAACTCGGCAGCGAGCCGGATCTCCTGTGCCGGGCTTAGAGTGCCTTCGACATAAATGGTCAGCAGCACCGGGTTCTCGCCATGCGGACGGGCGCGGCTGAACGAGGCTTGCGCCGAGATCAGCTCCACATCGTCGCGCTCATCGATCTGTTGCTGAGCCGAAGCCGTGATCCGCTGCGACAGCGAGGATTGCTGGAACTGGGGCGTGCTGGCGAACTGGACCAGGAGCAGCGCGACCACCGCCGCCATGCTGAAGGCGAGCGCGACGAAGGTGATCGCCGACTTCCCGCGCGGATAACGCGCACCCCTGGTGGTCACGCCATAGAGCCGGAAGACGACGAAGCCCGACAGGTTGATGCCGACGATCTGGATCGCCAGCGCCCACAGGCTCGAATAGACGATATCCATCTGTCCGATCACCAGCCCCATCCCGACCAGCCCGGCCGGCGGCGCCAGCGCTGCGGCGACCAGCATCCCCGTCGCCGCGCCGCTCACCAGGCTGCTGCGTTCGGATTGGCAAAGGTTGAGCGCCCCCGCCGCGCCCGCAGCCAGCGGGAGCAGCACCGAAATGACCGAACGCATGCTTACCGAGGTCATCAGCGGCGTGGCGATATCCTGGTCGAAAAGCAGGCTCAGGATCGCCGCCACCGCGATCGCGGTCGCCAGCGCCGCGACGTAGCGCAGCAGCGACCGCCTGAGCAGGTAGAGATCGCCGCGCGCGGTGGCGAGCGCGGTGGTCATCGCCGGCCCGGCAAAGGGTGCGATCAGCATCGCCGCGACCAACAGAAAGATACTCTCGGTGAACAGCGCGATCCACACCACCACCCCGCCCAGCGCGGCATAGCTAAGGAAGCCGGTCCAGGACCCGATGCTCTGCAGCCCCGAGAGAAAGATCTCTAGCGGGCTGCGCGGCTGGATGTCGGTGACCTGATCCTCGGGCTCGTTCGCGGGCGGCCGCAGCGCCAGAACCCCTTGCGTCGCGAAGGTGACGCGAAGCTCCTCGACATCCTCGAGGGCGGCTAGAAAGCCCTCGATCTTCGCATTGGGAGCATCGCACAGCATCAGCGTGCGCTGCGCACCGTCGCGCACCGCCGCCACCTCGGCCATCACCTCGATCGCATTGTCTTCCGCGGCCGCGCGCACGCGATCGGCACCGGCGGGAGGTATTACGATGGTCAATTGCCGCACGAGCTACTCCGATCATCCGGTGACGGGCGAATAAGCAATTCCAATGTCAGAGCGGACAATGCGCGGCAACCGTACGGACCGAACAATTCGTTCCTTAACATTAGTTTAGTTGAGCGATTATTCTTCGGCGACGCAACCGAACGGCCAGCCCTTCGTTAGCGATACACATTTCATACAATCGGAGAATGCGTGTGCCGGATGATCTCGAACTGTCCAAGGGCGGAGCACCCCAACAAAAGCCCAGAGGCGATGACGATGTGCTGACCACTGCGCAGGGGGCGCCGATCGCCGACAATCAGAATTGGCTCAGCGCCGGGCCGCGCGGGCCGCAATTGCTCGAAGATCACATCGCCCGCGAGAAGATCTTCCACTTCGACCACGAGCGGATCCCCGAACGCGTCGTCCATGCCCGCGGTTACGGCATTCACGGGCATTTCGAGCTGAAGAAAGCGATCCCCGAATACTCGAGCGCCGCGATCTTCAACGAGGTCGGCGAAAAGACCCCGACCTTCACCCGTTTCTCAACCGTCGCCGGCAACAAGGGCTCGCCCGATCTGGCGCGCGACGTGCGCGGTTTCGCCACCAAATTCTACACCAAGCAGGGCAATTGGGATCTGGTCGGAAACAACATTCCGGTGTTCTTTATCCAGGATGCGATCAAGTTTCCCGATCTCATCCACTCGGCCAAGCCCGCCCCCGACCGCGGTTTTCCGCAGGCACAGACCGCGCATGACAATTTCTGGGATTTCGTCAGCCTGAGCCCGGAATCGATGCACATGATCATGTGGATCATGTCCGACCGCGCCATCCCGCGCAGCTTCCGCTTCATGGAAGGCTTCGGGGTCCACACCTTCCGGCTGGTGAATGCGAAAGGCGAAGCGAAATTCGTGAAATTCCACTGGAAGCCCAAGCAGGGCCTGCAGTCGGTGATCTGGAACGAGGCGCTCAAGATCAACGGGATGGATCCCGATTTTCATCGCCGCGACATGTGGGATTCGGTCGAGGCGGGCGATTTCCCGCAATGGGATCTGGGCATTCAGATGTTCGACGAGGCGTTCGCGGAATCCTTCGAATTCGACGTGCTCGACGCGACCAAGATCATCCCCGAGGAACAGGTCCCCGTCGAGATCATCGGCACGCTCACGCTCGACGCCAATGTCGACAATTTCTTCGCCGAGACCGAGCAGGTCGCTTTCTGCACCCAGAACATCGTGCCCGGGATCGATTTCAGCGAAGACCCGCTGCTGCAGGGGCGCAATTTCTCCTATCTCGATACCCAGCTGAAGCGTCTCGGCAGCCCGAATTTCACGCATATCCCGATCAACGCGCCCAAATGCCCGGTCCACAACTTCCACCAGGACGGTCACATGGCGATGACGAATCCGAAAGGGCGGGCCAATTACGAGCCCAACAGCTGGTCGGGCGATATGGACGACAATCGCGAGCCGCGCGGTCCGCGGGCCAGCGCCGAACGCGGCTTCACCAGCTATGAAGCCCCCGTCGCCGGACCCAAGGTGCGGGTGCGCAGCGAGACCTTCGCCGATCACTACAGCCAAGCGCGCCAGTTCTACATTTCGCAGACCCCGGTCGAGCAGACGCATATGGGGAATGCGCTCGTGTTCGAACTCTCGAAAGTCGAGCGGATGGATATTCGCAAGCGGATGGTGGGCCATTTGCGGAATATCGACGACGGGCTGGCCAAGGTGGTCGCCGACGGGATCGGCATGACCGAGATGCCGCCCGCAGCCACCCCGGCGCGCCAGCCGATCACCGATCTCCCCGAAAGCCCGGCGCTGTCGATCCTCAAGAACGGGCCCGACAGCTTCAAGGGCCGCAAGCTGGGCATCTACATCGCCGAGGGGGGCGACGCGGACATGGTCCGGGCGTTGCAGGAGGCTGCGAAAAGTGCCGGCGCCATGGTCGAGATCGTCGCGCCGCATGTCGCGGGGGCCAAGCTCTCCGATGGCAAGATGATGGCGGCCGATCAGAAGATCGATGGCGGACCTTCGGTGGTCTACGACGCCGTGGCGCTGGTGATGGACGAGGCCGCGGCCAGGAATTTCGGCGAGGACAAGCCCAGCAGCGACTTCGTCAGCGATGCCTTCGCGCATTCCAAATTCATCGCCTACGTCCCCGAGGCGATGGCGCTGCTCGAGGGGGCCGGGGTCGCCAAGCGAATGGACGACGGCTTCATCGAACTGTCGAAACCAGCCGCCGCCAAGGATTTCATCGCCCGCTGCGCCAAGCTGCGCTTCTGGGACCGCGAAGCAGTGAAGAAGGATTGAGGAGTTACCATGACCAATGACAGACAACTCGGCCTCGCCGGCACCGTTGCCGGGCTGGGCCTGGCGATCGGGAGCATCGCTTTTGGCGCCTTCCTGTCGCAGCGGCGCCAGGGCGGCGACGACGACGCGCCCTTCTACACCCGCAAGAGCCCCGGCCGCGAGAATGCGGTGCTGGGCCGCACGGTCACCATCCGAAAGCCGCGCAGCGAGCTCTATGCCCACTGGCGCGACTTCGGAAATCTTCCCCGCTTCATGGAGAATGTCGAGACCATCCGCTCCGAGGGCGACCACCGTGTCTGGGTCATCAAGGCCCCCGCAGGGCAGACCGTCGAAGTGAAGACCGAAATTACCGAGGACGTCGAGAACCGGCGGATCGGCTGGCGTTCGGTCGAAGGCTCGGACATTCAGACCAGCGGCAACGTCGAGTTCGCCGACGCCCCCGGTGACCGCGGGACCCGCGTCTCGCTGGTGATGGCCTACGATCCGCCCGCCGGCGAGCTTGGCCGCGCCATCGCCAAGCTGTTCCAGCGCGAGCCGCAGGTACAGGCGCGCCACGATCTCAAGCGCTTCAAGGCGTTGATGGAAACCGGCGAGATCAGCACCTCCGCTCACCGCAAGGACAACACCCGCGCTGCCAAGCAGCAGGAGAAGGTATCATGAGAGCCCTGACATGGCACGGGACGCACGACGTCCGCGTCGATACTGTCGACGACCCCGAAATCATCAACCCGCGCGACGCAATCATCGAGGTCACATCGACCGCGATCTGCGGCAGCGACCTGCATCTCTACGACGGGGTCATTCCCGGTGTGGTCCCCGGCGATGTGCTGGGCCATGAATTCATGGGCCGCGTGGTCGAGACGGGCGCGGACAGCACGCTGGAGAAGGGCCAGCGCGTCGTCGTGCCGTTCACGATCAGCTGCGGCGGCTGCTTCCATTGCCAGATCCAGCAATATTCCGCCTGCGAGAACTCCAATCCGGTCGAAAAGCAGGACATGTCGGCCAAGCTCTACGGCCACCCGATGGCCGGCCTGTTCGGCTATTCGCATATGACCGGCGGGTTTTCGGGCGGACAGGCGGAATATGTCCGCGTGCCCTATTCCGATGTCGGCCCGATCGTCGTTCCCGACCACCTCGACGACGACAAGGTGCTGTTCCTCTCGGACATCCTGCCCACCGGCTGGATGGCGGCCGAGAATGCCGAGATCCAGCCTGACGACACCGTAGCGGTGTGGGGTTGCGGCCCCGTGGGGCTGTTCGCGATCCAGTCCGCGATCGTGATGGGTGCGAGCAAGGTGATCGCCATCGATCACTATCCCAACCGCCTCGCGCTGGCCAAGCAGCTCGGCGCGGAAGTGATCGATTTCCGCAAGACCAATGTCCGCGAGGCACTGATGGAAATGTCGGGCGGGATCGGCGTCGATGCGGTGATCGATGCGGTCGGCATGGAGAGCCACGGCTTCGCGATCGACAACATGGTCGATGTGGTGAAGCAGAAGGTCGGCATGGGTGCGGACCGCGCCAGCGCGCTCAAGCAGGCGATCCTCGCGGTGCGCCCAGGCGGGCGAGTCTCGATCCCCGGCGTCTATGGCGGGATGACCGACAAATTTCCGCTGGGCGCGCTGATGGAGAAGGGGTTGCAGGTCCGCACCGGCCAGACCCATGTCCAGCGCTACACCAAGGATCTGCTGGCGAAGATCGAGGACGGTACGCTCGACACAACCTTCATGATCTCCCATCGCCTGCCGCTCGAGGATGCAGCGCGCGGCTACGAATGCTTCCGCACCGAGCAGGACAGCTGGACCAAGGTGGTACTCAAGCCGGGCATGGACCTGCCGGCGCAGGGTTGATCGCGATCATATCCCGAGCGGCAGATCGTGCCGATGAAATGCGTCGCGCCGCGTCCTGGCGATAAAGCCGGGGCGCGGCGTCGTAATTTGAGGTCGTAGCACTTTTTTACGGTCGGAGACCGAAGGCGACCTGTTGCATGTTCACCGGACGTTGGGGGAGAGCTGAGGGCCAGGGGTGGCGCGGAGCGCCCCGATCAAGCAATTGATCGAGGGAGACGGGGCGGGGAAGGTCGCTCCAATTGAGTGTCGCTACTTTTTTCTGTTGAGGCATCTGCGGAACCAGTGATGATTATGACGAGTCGCAGAGCACTGCGCGAAGAGTGTTCTCGGACTGGGAAACAATCGGATGATCCATTGCGCGATAGTAGTCGAATGCTTCAATCGCTGTCGCAAGAGCCCAGCCCCGCCCGCGATGCCATGCAGCATCGTCGGGTTGCAGGACCTCGCGCATGGCGGCGCGGCCTTTCGGCCCGAAAGATGTCCAGCAGGCCAATAATTCACAGGCCGTATCGCCGACCCCCAACCCCCCGAAATCGACGACGCCGGTGATCGAGCCGTTGCGTGTCAGGATATTCGACGGCTGGAGATCTCCATGCAGCCATCGGTGGTCGAATTCCTGTTCGGAACTCTCAAGCGCTCGCGTCCATATCGCCAGCGCCTTTTCTGCATCGAACATCGGGGCATGCCTGCCAATCAAATGGCTTATGCGAAGCGCCCGTTTCCGCAGGTCTCCGCCGCGACCGAAATTATGCTTCCCGGGGCCCGGGCCTGCGCAGGGATCGACCGCACGCAATGCGATGATCCACTCCGCCAGCCGGATGGCATTCTCGGCGGTGTCGAGCCTTACTTCTTCATTGCCGGGGGTGCCGTCGATCCAATCGTAGACTACCCATCGAAACGAGCCGCGCACTGTGGGCGCAAAATCGCAAATGACGGTCGGACATCGCAGGGGCAGATTCTGCGTAACTCGAGGCATCCAGCGAACTTCCTTTTGAAGCCTTCGGGACGCATCGATGGTGCGCGGGATCCGCAACGCCAGGCCTTCGCCAAGCCGGTAGACCCGGTTGTCGGTTCCCGCACCGACCGGCGTCAACGAGAGTCCAGCCAATTCGGGCCGACTGAATTCGAGTATCTCTCGAATGTCGCCCTCGCCAAATACGCGCTCGTCGGCAAACAAACGAGTTTTCCATACTTGATTCATCGACGTGTAATTCTCGTGCTCGTCCAAATGAACGGGAATTAGAAACTCCCGCTCTACCTTAGAAAGGCCGCAGTATGCCGGCGGAAGCGTTGGTGCCATCTCTCGGAAAGTCAAGGTTATGAGCTATATACTGAGAGGAGGCTGTCTGGAATTTACCCGGCCCGTACCGTAGCAATTCGCGATGGTCTCGAGCCACTCGGTGCTGGAGCCAAGACCTTGTGGACGATTGCGCTGGAGCCAGTACTCGCGATGCCGCAAAATCAGGTCTGCCGGCGGGCGATGGTCGATTAGCTTGACGAGAGCATATTCCTGCATGTTGATCCCGCCAAAGCGGCAGAAATCCGCGTGTGCGGGAATAAGCCTGCATATCTGCAGATGTAAAGGTTTGCCAGCGGCTGTTCTTGTAGCGTGGTGAGCCCTGCTGGGTTCGATGCCACCGACAATTGACCGTCTACGACCCGCAGGGTATTAGAAACTCACGCCTTTTGTCTCGCACTGCGAGACATTTGTGAGAGACAATGGACTGCACCGATGGCCAACCACATTCGTTACATTCGCCGGCGCGTCAACGGCATCTACTACTATGAACGGAGGGTTCCCCGCGCCGTCCTGGACCGTCACGACGAATGGCACGCTCAGTTTGGCGGCAAAGCTCTTTACCGGGTATCCCTGCGAACGCGGAAGCAGGCTGACGCTTTAGCTGTTGGTCAAAAAGTGCATGGCGATTTTGAGCGTCGCCTCTCCACCTTGTGTGGCGACGGCTCTGCGGTCTCAACTGCTTACGACAACGCGACCCGGACGGTGACCCCTGCGTTGCTGGGAAAGATCTCCGCTGAGGCGCGGGAGAGGGTTGCTCGGCCTTGGGCGCAACAGTTGGTCCGTGCTGAGCTGGGCTCTCATGACGAAGACGAGTTACAACGGATGATCGAGGAGCGGGAGTGGGATGCCAAGCAGCTTCTTGGGATCCTTCGGGATCGGCAAGGTGGCGGTGACCCTGTGATGCGGAACCTTACGGAGCAGGTAGAATGGCTTGTCCATTCGGAGCGTCTCGATGCACCGCCAAACAGCGCGGCCAGAGCTACCATTTCGCGTGCGTTGCGAGAAGGGCTACTCGAAGGCCAGCGGGACATTGACGCCATGCTCTCTGGTAGCACCTCCGCTATCCCGCACGAGAGGCTGTCGAAGGCCAGAGGAGGTGCGCCAAGGATCTCTGAGGTCATGAGCGCATACGTGGATCGGCTTCGCGCTCCGCGGACTATCCGCGAAGCCGAAGGAGCTGTGACCTCATTCATCATGGCTGTCGGCGACCTTCCTCTC
>JAHJPT010000234.1 GCA_018819685.1 Alphaproteobacteria bacterium | reverse complement strand
CTGGTCGGCCCCCGAAGTGCGCGCGGCGATCGACGAGGCGCTGCCGGCGCAATGAAGGCGCCGGCTAAGGGATTTCCAGACTATGGTGGTGGGCGCTGACGGGCTCGAACCGCCGACCCTCTCGGTGTAAACGAGATGCTCTACCAACTGAGCTAAGCGCCCCACGCGGGGTCCACATAGCGTGCCATGGTGCAAAATCAATTGCCGTTGCGCCATCCGTGCGGCTAGGCGCGGCGGCGATGACTGCCAAGCTCACCGTCCTCGCCACCGGCGGCACCATCGCCGGCATCGCCGGCTCGGCAATCGCCAGCGATTACGATGCCGGCCAGATCGCGATCGAGGATTATCTCCAGGATGTCGCGGGGCTGGGGCTGGCGGCCGAATTGTCGGCGCAGCAGATCGCCAATATCGACTCGGCGGATATCGGCCAGCCGGTCTGGAACGCGCTCCACCGTGCCACCCTCGCGGCGCTGAACGATCCCGAATGCCAGGGGATCATCATCACCCATGGCACCGACACGCTGGAGGAGACCGCCTTCCTGCTCGACTTGACGCTGCCCGCGAGCAAGCCGGTGGTGATGGTCGGCGCGATGCGCCCCGCCGATGCCGTGGGCTATGACGGGTTGCGCAATTTCGCCAATGCAGTGCGGGTCGCGGGCGACGGCGACGCCGCAGGGCGCGGGGTGCTGGTGGTGATGGGCGACCGCATCTTCGGCGCGCGCGACGTGCGCAAGGTCCGGACCCGCGGAACCGAGGCCTTCCGCGGCTTTCCGCGCGAATCGGTCGGGCTGGTCACGCCGTCGTCGCTCGAATGGTTCGGCGCCCCTTGGCGGCTTGGGGCAGGGCCGCAGTTCGACTGGGCCGAAAACCTGCCCGAAGTCGCCATCGTCGCCGCTTATTCGGGCTTGGGCGCGGAGGCGATGGCGCGCTGCATCGGACCCCATACGCGCGGCATCGTCGTGGCCGGCGTCGGCGAAGGGAATATGCCCGAAGCCGTCCGGCGCGAACTGGCCCGCCGCTGCGGACAGGGCCTGCAGGTGGTCCGCGCCAGCCGCGCGGACGAGGGAATGGTCGACGCCGAGCCCGACGATGCGGCCAATGGTTTCGTCGCCTCGCGCGCGCTCACCCCGGCAAAAGCGCGGATCTTGCTGCAATTGCTGATCGCCAGCGGGCAGAGCGACCGCGCCGCGATCCAGCGCGTGTTCAACGGGCACTGAAATCCGGGTCCCCGCCGCTGCGAAGACCCGGTTTCGACTGTCTTAGCCGTTGGGCACGACGAGGTATTTCTCGCCGGTCTTCATCGCGCGGTAATCGAGCACCGCATTCTTGGTCAGCATCTCTTCCAGATTGACCTTGCGCTTGTAGCTGCTGGCAAAGGTGGTGGTGAGGTTGGCGAGGACGCGCTGGCGCATCCGCATCACGGTCTCCATGCCCGCCTGCTGGAGGAAGGGCGTCAGCAGCCAGCCCGACAAAGTCCAGCCAAAGCCATAGGAGGGGGTCAGCACCGTGGGGCCCAGATCGAGCCGACCGTAGATGTACATCTTCTTGGGCTGGTTCGACCCGTAGCGGCTGAACTCGGTCATCTTGGACGCGGCGACCTGTTCCATTGCCTTGAAGCAATGATCCACGGTCTTGCCGCCGCCGATCGGATCGAAGCCGAGGTAGGCATCGGCCGCATCGATCGCGCTGCGCAGTTGCGCCATGAAATCCTCGTCGGAAGAGTTGACGACATGCTCGGCCCCTTGCGACTTGAGGAGCTCGACCTGCTCGCGCTTGCGGACGATATTGATCAGCGCCATGCCGTCTTCCTGGCAGATGCGGTTGAGCATCTGACCCAGATTGGAGGCGGCGGCGGAATGGATGATCGCCTTGTGCCCCTCGGCCTTGGCGGTCTCGACGAAGCCCAGGGCCGTCATCGGATTGACGAAGGCACTGGCGCCGTCCTCGGAGGAGACATCGCCGAGCGGCAGGCACATCGCCGCCTCGGCGATTGCATATTCGGAAAAGGCGGTGCCGGGGACGCAGGCGACCCGCTGCCCCATGAGCGCCTTGGCCATCTCGCCATCGCCGGTGGCGACCACGGTGCCGGCGCCTTCATTGCCCACCGGGAGCCGCTGGTCGTGGCGGCCCTTGGCACCCGAAGCGAACGGCTCGGGCATCCGCGCGACCAGTCTGCCCGGCGAATATTCGGCGTTCTCGAGATCCGCAGGCCCGGTCAGCAGCGCGAGATCGGACGGGTTGATCGGCGCGGCTTCCATCCTGACCAGCACCTGATTGCCGGTGGGATCGGGGAAGGTGCTCTCGGCCAGTTCGACGGTCAGCGTACCGTCGCTCGCGAGCGTGGTGAAGATCTGCTTGCCGGTCGTGGTCATCGGTCTCTCTCCTGTGGGGTCTTGTTTGCCTGATCGTGGGTTTGTTCGTCAGTTCGTTCGGGGCCGTGCTCGGAATAGATGGCTTCCATGAAGTAGAGGCCGTGGGGCGGTGCGTTCAACCCCAGTTGCTGACGGTCGCGCGCTTCCAATGCACTGGCAAGCCTTTCCTCGCTCCACCGGCCCATCCCGACCAGCGCCAGACAGCCGACCATCGAGCGCACCTGATGATGGAGGAAACTGCGCGCCGCGGCATGGATGTGTATCTCTTCGCCGAAGCGTTCGACGTCGAGCCGGTCGAGCGTCTTGACCGGGCTCATGGACTGGCAGTGCGCCGAGCGGAAGGTGGTGAAATCATGTTGCCCGACCAGCCGCTGCGCCGCGCGGTGCATGGCCTCGGCATCCGCCGCCGCGACGACCTGCCAGGCGCGGTCGCGATCCAGGGTCAGCGGCGCCCGGCGGTTGACGATGCGATAAAGATAGCGCCGCTCGGTGCAGGAGAAGCGCGCGTGCCAGTGGGCGGGGACCACTTCGCACTGCGTCACCGCGATCGGATCGGGACGCAGGTGCGCGTTGATCGCCCCCATCAGCCGAAAGGGCGCGAGCCGCGTGTCGATATCGCAATGACAGCGCATCGCCACAGCGTGGACCCCGGCATCAGTCCGACCCGCGCTGTGCAGCGCGACCCGCTCGCCGTTCACCCCATGGATTGCGGTCTCGACCGAGCGCTGGATGCTGGGTCCGTCCTTCTGGCGCTGGAAGCCGAAGAAGGGGCCGCCGTCGAATTCGAGAGTGAGCGCGAAACGGGGCATGGGGTCAGCCGAGCCTGGTCCCGGGGGCTACCGTGCGGCCGCGCAGGAATTCGCCGCGATCCATCGCTGGCTTGCCGGCGCGCTGGAGCCGCAGCGGCCGGATCGCGCCGCTGCCGCAGGCGATGGCGAGATCGCTATCGAGCACCTCGCCGGCTGAGGCTCCCTCAGCGGCATCCGCAACTTCGGCCTTGAGCAGCTTGATCCGCTCGCCCTCCAGTTCGAACCAAGCACCCGGGAACGGCGCCAGCGCGCGAATTTTCCGCTCGATCGTCGCGGCGTCCTCGCTCCAGTCGATCCGCGCCTCGGACTTGTCGATCTTGGGCGCATAGGTCGCCTCGGCGTCGTTCTGTCGCACCGCTCGGTGGTTCGCCAGTTCGCGCAGCGTGCCGACCATCAGCTGTGCGCCGAGTTCGGAAAGTTCTTCGGTCAGCTCGCCCGTGGTCTGGCGCTCGATCGGCTTGCGCAGCGTGGCCAGCATCGGCCCGGTGTCGAGCCCGGCCTCCATCTGCATGATCGTGATGCCGGTGGTCGGATCGCCCGCCATGATCGCGCGATGGATCGGCGCCGCGCCGCGCCAGCGCGGCAGGATCGAGGCGTGGACGTTGAGGCAGCCATGCGCGGGCGCATCCAGGATGGCCTGCGGCAGGATCAGCCCATAGGCAGCGACCACCGCGATATCCGCCTCCAGCGCGGCGAAGCGCGCCTGCTCCTCAGGCGATTTGAGCGAGCTGGGACAGCGCACCTCGAGGCCCAGCACCTCGGCCTCCTTCTGCACCGGCGAGGGCTGGAGCTGCTTGCCGCGCCCGGCGGGGCGGGGCGGCTGGGTATAGACCGCAACCACCTCATGCGCCGCCTGGTGGAGCGCGCGCAGCGCCGGCACGGCGAATTCGGGCGTTCCCATGAAGATGATGCGCATGCTGGTCTTTCCGCCGGGTCCGCTCCTCGCACGATGCCGAAGGGCGGAGTTTCGGTTTTCATTTTGTGTGGCTGCGCCCTATCTGTCGCCCCATGGCATCGCAAGAGATCGAAACCCTCGCTTCGGCGCTCGCGCGGTTGCCGGGACTGGGCCCGCGCAGCGCGCGCCGCGTCGTGCTGTGGCTGGTCAAGCGCCGCGAGACCGCGCTGCCCGCGCTGCTCGAGGCGCTCGCTCAGGTGGGCGAGACGCTGGTTGAATGCGAGATCTGCGGCAATGTCGACACGCGCAATCCCTGCGGCATCTGCGCCGATCCGCGCCGCGATGCCAAGGCGATCTGCGTGGTCGAGGATGTCGCGGATCTCTGGGCGCTCGATCGCGCCAAGCTGTTCACCGGGACCTATCACGTGCTGGGCGGGCGATTGTCGGCGCTCGATGGCGTGCGCCCCGAGGATCTCGATGTCGCCGGGCTGCTGGCTCGGGTCGAGCGGGGCGGGGTGGACGAGGTGGTGCTGGCGATGAACGCCACGCTCGAGGGGCAGACCACCGCGCATTATCTCGCCGAACGGCTGGAGGCCTTTTCGGTGCGGATCACCCAGCTGGCACACGGTCTGCCGGTCGGCGGCGAGCTCGACTATCTCGACGAGGGCACGCTGGCGCAAGCGCTGCGCGCGCGGCGACCGGTCGGCTAGTCGGTTTCACACGAAGGCACGAAGATCTCGTGCTCGCGGCG
>JAHJPT010000233.1 GCA_018819685.1 Alphaproteobacteria bacterium | reverse complement strand
GGACGAGCGGGACGAGACAGGCGAGCGCACACCGGTGATCGTGGGGGTCGGGCAGGTAAACGATCGCCCCGAGCGGCCCGAGGATGGGCTCGACCCGATCGGGTTGATGGCGGAGGCCTTGCGCCGCGCGGATGGCGATGCGGGCGGAAGATTGCTGGCGGGATGCGATTCTCTGGCAGTGGTGAGCCAGCTGGCCTGGCCGCAGCTAAACCCGGTCGATGGCAAGCTCGCCGAAGCGCTCGGCATTGCGCCCGCGCAGAGGGAGCAGACCGCGATGCCCAATGGCGACAGCCCGATCCGCCTGCTGCACGAAGCGGCGAACCGCATCGGCGCGGGCGAGGCGCGGATCTGCGCGGTGGTCGGCGCGGAAGCGCTGCGGACCGCGGCGCAGCTGGCTGCGGCCAAGGCGAAGGCGGGCGAGGACAAGCCCAATGCCCTGCGCGACGCCAGCCATCGAAGGCGCGTAGGCTATGCGCAGAGCTACGGGCTGACGGTGCCGGTCGATGTCTATCCGCTCTACGAGAACGCCGGACGCGCCGCCTATGGCCAGTCACTCGCTGAGGGCCAGGCCGAGAGCGGTGCGCTGTGGGCGGGGATGAGCGAAATCGCCGCGCAATGCGACCATGCCTGGATCCGCGATGCGGTTGCGGCGGAAGACATCGTAACGCCGTCCGAGCGCAACCGCCCACTCGCATTCCCCTACACCAAGCTTCAGGTGGCTAATTCCTCCGTCAATCAAGGGGCCGGATTTCTGGTCACCAGCCTGGCCGAAGCGCGGCGGCGCGGGATCCCCGAGGAGCGGCTGATCCATATCGGCTATGGCGCCGCGGCGCATGAGAATGGCGATTTCCTCCAGCGCGACAGCTACGCCGGCTCGCCCGGTCTGACCGTGTCGATCGCGCGGACGCTCGAACTCAACGGCGTGACTGCGGCCGATCTCGACCATGTCGAGCTCTACAGCTGCTTCCCCTGCGTCCCGAAGATGGCGCGCCGCGTGCTCGACTGGCCGCTGGACAGGCCGATCACGCGGTTCGGCGGACTGACCTTCGGCGGCGGACCGATCGGCAATTACATGAGCCATGCTGTGGCCTGCATGGTCGAGACCTTGCGCGAGACCGGCGGGCGTGGCCTGCTGTTCGCCAATGGCGGCTATGCCACGCACAACCACACGATCCTGCTCTCCGCCGAACCGACCGAGGCGCAATTCCCGCAGGACTTCGACTATCAGGCCGAGGCCGACGCCTTGCGCGGAGAAATCCCTCCGCTCGACGAGGCCTATTGCGGGCCGGCCGCAATAGAGACCTACACGGTGCACTATGCCCGCGACGGTGCGCCAAGGCTCGGAACCGTCGTGGCGCGGACACCCGCAGGGGCGCGGACTTTGGCAAGTGTGCCACCCGAGGACAAGGCGACGCTAGACCTTCTGACCAGCGGGGCACACGAGCCGGTGGGCAGCGCGGGTACGATCCTCGCCGGCGAGACCGGGGACGATCTGCGCCGCTGGGTCCCCGACGCCGCCTAGAGCACTTCTCCTCCCCCTTTAGGGGGAGGCCCACCCCCGGCCCCTCCCCAACGGGAGGGGAGAGAATGGCAGCGCTCTAGCTAAGCGTCACAGGTCGGTGAACTTGGCCGCGCGCTTCTGCATGCCCGCCATCACCGCCTCGACCTGGTTGGGCCTGCGGATGACCGAAGCCTGCTCCTCGCTCTCGGCGAGCAGGATGCTTTCGGTATCGCCCTCAAGCATCGTGTCCATCAGACGCTTGGCGGCGCGGATCGCCTCGGGGTTGCGGCTGGCGATGGTATCGGCGATTGCCTGCGCCCTCGTCAGCGGATCCTCCTCGACGAATGTCGCCAGTCCGTATTGCACCGCCTCTTCGCCCGTGAATTCGCGGTTGGTGTAGACCAGCTCGCGCAGCACGTCGTCTCGCACCAGCCCGCGCCACAGCGCATAGCCGCCCATATCGGGCACCAGCCCCCATTTCATCTCCATGATCGCCATCCGCGTTTGCGGGTGGACCACGCGGATATCCGCGCCGCTGGCGATCTGCAGCCCGCCGCCGAAACACACGCCGTGCACCGCCGCGATCACCGGCACCGGGCATTTGCGCCAGGTCATCGCGACTTCCTGGAACTTGTTGGCGTTGCCATGGGTGCGCTCGGTGATCGGCGCGGCATCGCCCGAGGGCGCGGCGGTGAAGCTCGCCATGTCGAGACCGGCGCAGAAGGCGCGCCCCTCGCCCGACAGCACCACCGCACGCAGGCCAGAAAGCGTCCGCACATGCTCCCCCGCAGCGATGATCGCGTCGAACATCGCCGGGTCGAGCGCGTTCATCTTGTCGCCGCGGGTCAGGCGGACATGCGCGACGCCATTGCCGGCGAGCTCGAAGGATACGCGATCATTGGGCTGCATGGGATGGTTCTCCTGAAGACTGCGCCGAGGACGGTGCGCGAGCGATGCGGCCCTGTCCACACCCTTCGGGTCTGGCCGAAGCGATCAACCGCCGCTCTTCGCGAGGAAGCGCTTGATGTTGCGCGCGGCCTGGCGGATGCGCTGCTCGTTCTCGACCATGGCGATGCGGACATAGCCCTCGCCTTCCTCGCCGTAGCCGACCCCCGCGGCGACCGCGACATCGGCTTCCTCGATCAGCCGCTTGGAGAATTCGAGACTGCCCATGCTTTCGAACCCCTTGGGCAGCTTGGCCCAGGCGAACATCGAGGCGGCGGGAGGGGGGATCTCCCACCCCGCCCGGCCGAAAGATTCGACCAGCACGTCGCGCCGCTTCTGGTACAATTGGCGGTTGGACTCGATGATGTCCTGCGGGCCGTTGAGCGCGGCGCAGGCGGCCGCCTGGATCGGGGTGAAGGCGCCGTAGTCGAGATAGCTCTTCACCCGCGTCAGCGCCGCGATCAGCTCGCGATTGCCCACCGCGAAGCCCATCCGCCAGCCGGCCATCGAGTATGTCTTGGACATCGAGGTGAACTCGACCGCGACTTCCTTGGCGCCCGCGGCCTGCATGATCGAGGGCGTCGGCACGCCGTCGAAATAGAGCTCGGAATAGGCGAGGTCCGAGATCACCCAGACCCCGTTCTCGCGCGCCCAGTCCACCACCCGCTGGTAGAAGGCGAGATCGACCACTTCCGCGGTGGGGTTGGACGGGTAGTTGACCACCAGCATGGTCGGACGCGGAACGGTGTATTGCATCGCCCGGTCGAGTTCTCGCCAATATTCCTCGCCGGGCGTGGTCGAGACCGAGCGGATCGTCGCGCCCGCGATGATGAAGCCGAAGGTGTGGATCGGATAGGAGGGGCTTGGCGCCAGCACCACGTCGCCCGGCGCGGTGATCGCAGTGGCGAGGCTGGCGAGCCCTTCCTTCGAGCCCATCGTCACCACGATCTCGCTTTGCGGATCGAGTTCGACCCCGAAGCGGCGCTGGTAGTAGCTGGCCTGCGCGCGGCGCAGCCCCGGAATGCCCTTGGATTGCGAATAGCCATGCGCATTGGGCTTGCGCGCGACCTCGCACAATTTGTCGATCACGTGCGGCGGCGGCGGCTGGTCGGGGTTGCCCATCCCAAGATCGATGATGTCGCGCCCCGCCTGCCGCGCGGCATGCCGCATGGCGTTGACCTCCGCGATCACATAGGGCGGCAGGCGTTTGATGCGGTAAAAGTCGTCGGACATGTGGGTTCCCGGGACACGAATGGCTCTTGTCACATTGATTACCTATTCATGGCGCAGGCGCAAAGACAGTCGCTATAGCGGATGCGCGGATAATCTAGGCTGCCACGAAGGCATGCTTGCGCGGGAGGGAATTGGGAATGATCGACAAGGCGGAGACCGACAGGCCGGCGGCGGACGAACCGGTCGACGAAACGCGAGCCGACCCCTTCGCGCACGCACTCGAAGGACAGGCTCGGCTGGTGCAGGCGATGTTCGCCCCGCTGGCGAGCGGCTTGGGTGATCGGCAGGTCACGCCGGAGGACGCGCAACATTGGGCGGAGGTCGGGCAGAAGCTGCAGGCAATGTGGCTGCAGTACCAGACCGAGCGTTTGTCCGACCCGCAGGCGATGCTGCCCTATCTCGATCCCTCGCGCTGGATGACGCTGGCGCAAGGCTGGTTCCGGCAGATGCCGCTGGCGCATGTCGAGCAGCAGAAGGCGCTGTGGGACGAGGGCTTCCGGCTTTGGGAAGACGTGCTGGGACAATATGGCATCGGCCCCAAGGCGGATGAGGCGACCGAAGGCGATCCGCAACTCCCGCGCAAGGATCGCCGCTTCGCCGACGAGAGATGGCGCGCGCATCCGGCCTTCGCGCTGTTGCATCAGACCTATCTGTTCCTCGCCGAACGCGTCGGCGAGATGGTCGACCGTATCGAGGGCCTGCCCGCCGACAAGCGCGAGCAATTGCGCTTCACCACCAGGGCGATCACCGAAGCCGCCAGCCCGGCGAATTTCCCGCTGACCAATCCGGTGGTGCTCGAGCGCACGCTGGAGACGCGCGGTGACAATCTGGTCAAGGGGATGGAGCATCTGCTGGCGGATCTGCGCCGCGGACAGCTCAGCCACACCGATTCCAAGGCCTTCACGCTGGGCGAGAACATCGCGGTTACGCCCGGCAAGGTGGTCCACGAGACCCCGCTCTACCAGTTGATCCAGTACAGCCCGACCACCGAGAAGGTGCTCGCCACCCCGCTGATCATCTTCCCGCCGTGGATCAATCGCTTCTACATCCTCGACCTCAACGAGAAGAAGAGCTTCGTGCGCTGGGCGGTGGCGCAGGGTCTCACCGTGTTCATGGTCAGCTGGAAATCGGCCGACGCCAGCATGAAGGATGTGGTGTGGGACGACTATGTTCGTGCCCAGATCGACGCGATCGATCATGTCCGCGAGCGCCTCGATGTGCCCAGCGTCAACGCGATCGGCTATTGCGTCGCGGGCACGACGCTGGCGGCGACGCTGGCGCTGCTCGCCGCGCGTGGGCAATCGGACACGGTGGCAAGCGCCACCTTCTTCACCGCGCAGGTCGATTTCGAGAAGGCCGGCGAACTGCTCAACCTCGTCGACGATCAGCAGATGGCGGCGATCGAGGCGCTGGCGCCCGAAGGCTATCTCGATGGCCGCTACATGGCCGCGGCATTCAACATGCTGCGCGGCACCGATCTGATCTGGAACTATGTGGTCAACAATTACATGCTGGGCGAGGACTATCCCGCCTTCGACCTGCTCCACTGGAACGGCGACGTCACCAATCTGCCGGCGAAATGGCACAAGCAGTATCTGTGCGATCTCTATCGCGACAATCTGCTGGTGGAAAAGGACGCGCTCAGCGTCGATGGCACGCCGATCGATCTCGACCTGATCCGCACTCCTACCTTTATCCAGGCCGGGCGCGAGGATCACATCGCTCCCGCCGAAAGCGTATGGCGGTTGACCGAGCACCTGAGCGGGCCGGTTCGCTTCGTG
>JAHJPT010000232.1 GCA_018819685.1 Alphaproteobacteria bacterium | reverse complement strand
ATCGCGATATGGACGGTCATCAGATTGCGGCTCTGTTCGAGCCCCCAGCGCATCGTGTGAACCCCGCCACCGCCGCCTCCGAAGTTGCGGAAGCATTTTTCTCCCAAATTGGCGCCCTGATAATAGCAGAAGGTCTGGTCGGGCACCTGGCTCGCGGGGGTCAGGCCGTGCTCGAGCCCGGTGGCGTAGACGAAAGGCTTGATCGTCGATCCCGGCTGGCGAAGCGCCTGCGTCGCCCGGTTGAACGAACCCAGCCGCGCGTCGAACCCGCCCTGCATCGCCAGGATGCGTCCGGTCTGCGGGTTCTGCGCCAGGAAGGCGCCCGAGACTTCGGGAACCGCGCGTAGCCGATAGCCATCGCCCGCTGGCTGCGCGGCGACCACATCGCCGACCTTCAACGCATCGGGAGCGCCGGTCAGCGGATAGGTTTCGCCGTTCGTGAGCCCGATCGTGGGCGACGATCCGCCCGCTTGCGTGACCACGCCGATGCGCCAGTCCTCGTAATTGATCCCCAGATTGGAGGAGCGCAACTGGCCGATCAGGTCGCCATTGTCGGGATTGAGCGTGGCCACCGGACCGCTCCAGCCGCGATTGCCCTGATAGCTGAGCAACTGCGTCCGCAACGCATCGCGCGCCGCATCCTGCAACTCCATGTCGAGCGAGGTGCGCACCCACAATCCGCCGGCATAGACGCTGTTGCCGCTGTCCTGCGCGGTCTCGCCGAATTTGTCGATCAGCTGGCGCCGCACTTCCTCGAGGAAATAGCCCGCATCCGCCGATCGTTCCTGCCGCTGCTGGACCAGTCCGAGATCCTCGCGGCGCGCGCTCGCACCCTGCTCGGGCGTGATGAACTCGTTGGCCACCATCTGGTCGATGACGAAATTGCGGCGTGCGAGCGCCAATTGCTCGTGCTGGGGGCGCCCGTAGCGCTCGGGAGCCTTGGGCAGGATCGCGAGGAAGGCCATCTCGTGCAGATCGAGATCGCCGACGTCCTTGTCGAAATAGGCGCGGCTGGCGGCCTGCACCCCGAAGCTGCGCCGTCCGAGCGGAATCTCGTTGAGATAGAGTTCGAGGATTTCGCGCTTGCTCAACACGTCCTCGATCCGCCGCGCGAGGATCATCTCCTTGAGCTTGCGGGTGATCGAATATTCATCGCCGAGCAGCACGTTCTTGGCGACCTGCTGGGTGATCGTGGAACCACCCACCGCGCGCTCGCCGGAACCCATCTTGCTGGCATAGTCGAACACCGCATTGGCCGTACCCGCCAGATCGACGCCGCCATGGCTGAAGAAGGTCTTGTCCTCCGCCGCGAGGAAGGCTTCCACCAGCGTGGTGGGAAAATCGACATATTGCAGCTGGACGCGTCGTTCGCGCGCGTAGGAATGGACGATCTCGCCGTCGACTCCGCGCACCACGGTGGGCAAAGGCGTCTCGTAGTCGAGCAGGCTCTCGGCATCGGGCAATCCCCGCGCCAGCAGGGTCCAGCCCAGCGCAAGGACGATCACACCCAGCGCCAGCAGCGCGGAGCCCCAGCGAAACCAGCGATGCTCCCGCCAATTGCGCACAAACCAGCCGCGCGCGGCGGTCAGGTCGTCGCGCATGCGTTGGCGGATCGTCTGTAGTCTGGATTGCTCGGCCATCGGGGTCCCAAAATCTGCAGGCCGGCCCCTAGCACGGCAAATCTGTCTCGCGCCATAACGAAGCGACAGATGGGGAACGCGCCCGGTCAGCCTTCCGTGTTCGCTGCGTCGCTCGGGCCGGACGGCTGTTCCAGCAGATCTTCGCGCTGGCGGATGAAATAGATGCGGATGGCGCGCGCCATCACCTCCGCGAAGCGGGCGCGGCCTTCGGGCGAAGCCAGCCGTTGCGCCTCGTCGGCGTTGCTGATGAAGCCGCTTTCGTAGAGCACCGAGGGCACGTCGGGCGCGCGCAGCACCTTGAGCGCTGCCGAACGACGCGCCTGCGGGTGGAAGCGGATCGTGCCCTCCCCCTCGCGCTGGATCAGCGAGGCGAATTCGGCGGATTCGGCCTGGGTGCGGCGCTGCGACAGTTCGACCAGGATGGTGTTCACCGCATCGCTCTGTCCCGCGATGTCCTGACCGTTGATCCGGTCCGAGCGGTTTTCGCGTTCGGCAAAGCGCGCCGCCGCCTCGCTCGATGCGCTCTCGGACAGGGTGTAGATGCTGGCACCCGCCACCTCGCTCGCCTCGCCCGCGGAATCGGCGTGGATCGAGACGAACAGATCGGCACCCAAGCGGCGCGCGATCTCGTAGCGTTCGGCATGCAGGAGGTAGCGATCCTCGTCGCGAGTCAGCGCAACCCGCACGTCTCCGGCTTCGAGCAACCGGGCCCGCAGCGCGCGCGCAAGGCGCAGAACAAGGTCTTTCTCTTGCAGCCCCTCATTCGAGGCGCCCGGATCGTGGCCGCCGTGCCCGGCGTCGATCACGACCAGCGGTCGGTTGCCATCGGCCGAGCCCGCGCCCTGCCCGGCGATCTCAGGCAGCGGCAGATCATCGCCGGCGGGAGGCAGTTCGACCCGCAGGACGTAGCCGCGTCCGAACTGCGGCAGGTCGAGCGAGCGGTCGACCGCGACCGCCCAGACGAGTACCGTGAGAAGGGCCATCGGGATCAGCGTAAGCACGATTGGGAGCAGGATCCGCGCCATGGCGCTCCCCTAGGGCTGCGGCGCCCTTTCTCGCAATATGGTTGCCGTAAGATACCCACGGTGCTAGCGCCTCAGCTGTAATAGCCGGGCTCCGGCGACGAACGCCTCTCGTTCCACAGTCCGCCCGCTATACGCCAATTCGGCTACCCTTTTCGATCGGTGGCCCTGAGACAGGTTGATGCAGGACAAGAACCGTTCCCCCTCGTTGTTCCCTCGACAGGCAATCGCCTGCCGCGAGGGAATTGCGGGCCGGACAGCGCTCGATTGGCGCAGGTTCCAAGCTGCAGACACGACATTCCGGCTCCGCACCCCAGGGCGCGGATGCCGGTCATCCACGACTGCCGATCCGCTTCTCGGCGGCAGTTTTCACATCACAAGGCGCAAGTCGGCTGCCGGGCTCGTCCCGGCCCCTTGCGCATGGAGAAATCTACATGGCAACGCGCATGCTTATCGATGCGCGCCACTCGGAAGAAACCCGGGTGGCGGTTCTCAAGGGAAATCGGATTGAGGAATTCGATTTCGAATCCGCCGATCATCGGCAGATCAAAGGCAATATCTATCTCGCCAAGGTAACCCGGGTCGAACCCTCGCTGCAGGCGGCATTCGTCGACTTCGGCGGCAATCGTCACGGTTTCCTCGCGTTCAGCGAAATCCACCCCGATTACTACCAGATCCCCAAAGACGACCGCGACGCGCTGCTCGCTGCCGAAGCCGAAGTCGCCGAAGAGGAAGAACGCCTGCGCGCCGAAGAGGAAGAGCGCGGCGAGATGCCCGGCGACGAATACGACGCCGACGAGGAAAGCTCCGAAGCGCTGGCCGAGGAATTCGCCGAGGACGGGCTCGAGGAAGTCGATACCTCCGACAAGGACGATGTCGCCACGATCGAGGAAGGCCAGCTCGATCGCGAGGACGACGACGATGATTCCGACGACGACAGCGACGACGAGGACAATGGCGGCAGCGGCGGCAACGGTCGTGGCCGCAGGGCCAAGGGCCGCGGGCGCAATCCGCGTCAGGGCAAAGGCCGCAGCCGCGCCAAGGAAGTCGACGATGCGCGCGCGCGCCGGATGGAACTGCGCCGCCGCTACAAGATCCAGGACGTCATCCAGCGTCGCCAGGTGCTGCTGGTTCAGGT
>JAHJPT010000019.1 GCA_018819685.1 Alphaproteobacteria bacterium | reverse complement strand
CTCAGCGTCGATGGCACGCCGATCGATCTCGACCTGATCCGCACTCCTACCTTTATCCAGGCCGGGCGCGAGGATCACATCGCTCCCGCCGAAAGCGTATGGCGGTTGACCGAGCACCTGAGCGGGCCGGTTCGCTTCGTGCTCGCCGGCTCGGGACATATCGCCGGCGTGGTCAACCCGCCCGAGGCAAACAAATACCAGTACTGGATCAACGAGGCCGAGGTAGGCAGCCTCGAAGAGTTCACGCAAGGCGCGATCGAACACCCCGGTAGCTGGTGGCCGGACTGGATCGAATGGCTGCGCGCGCAGGACGGCGAGACGGTCCCGGCCAAGGGGAAGCGCAAGCCCGGCTCGCGTGGCGACATGGTGATCGAGGACGCACCGGGACGTTACGTCATGGCCCGCTAGCCAGCAATGGTGCAGTGCACAAAACCCTTGACTTCGCAATTGCAGCATCCTATTTGTGCATTGCAGCAAGAAGCGAGGAATGCATGGCCGAGACGCAACCGAAGGTAACGACCAGCGGGTCCGCTCGGGACGCCGGTGTCGACCTCAAGGCCGTTGAAAAAGCGGTCGCAGATGCTCCTGCCGCTGTCGAACCGGTTGCGGTCGCCAAAGCCGTCTCGCGCACGAAGAAGCCCATCTCGAAGACCAGCGCGGGCAAGAAAAAGGCTCGCGTCGGAAAGCCTACCCCGATCACCAAACCCAAGGATACCGTCATGGCCACTGCCAACCCCACCACCGATTTCGCCGCCACAGCCAAGGACGCCGCTGCCGAAATGCAGAACCGTGCCAAGGCCGCAGTCGAAAAGGGCGCCGTGCTGACCGGCGAGATCACCGAATTCCACAAGGGCAATCTCGAAGCGCTCGTCGAAACCGGCAAGCTGCTCGCCAGCGGCATGCAGGACATGGGCCGCACCTATATGGAAGACGCCCGCACCGCTGCCGACACGGTGACCGAGGACGTCAAGAAGATGGCCGCGATCAAATCGCCCACCGAACTGTTCCAGCTGCAGGGCGAGATCGCCCGCCGCAATTTCGACGCCGCCGTCGCGCAGACCTCGAAGAGCACCGAAGCCATGATGAAGCTCGTCACCGAGGCTTTCGCACCGCTTTCCAACCGCGCCAGCGTCGCGGCCGAGAAGGTTTCGAACGCCGCCTGAATCGGCCCGTGCCGGCCCTGTGCCGGTAACGATTTCCGTCGCCGGGCGTCTCTCTCCTCTCTCTCCCGCGCCCGGAGACAAACGACAACGGGTCGGATGGTGTGCATGCCGTCCGGCCCGTTTTCTCGTTCGTGGCCCGTCCTCACCCACCGTCCCGCACGCGGACCGCCCCGCGAACGGCCTATTTTGTCATGAAACCGCCCCGATCCGCGCGCCATGGGTTGCGAAGCGACGCGGCCATACGATATTGCAGGCTCAATGCTCCGACTGATCGCCGCCTCCCACAGCCAATCGCCCTTCCCCGCGCACGCCGCGGACGAGGGCACGGGCGATAACGACGCCGATACGGAGCGCCGGATCGGTGTAGCCACCAAGACCCGCGCCAAGCCGAAGAAGCCGAGCCAGTACAAGGTGCTGCTGCTCAACGACGACTACACTCCGATGGAATTCGTGGTGATCGTCCTCAAGCGGTTCTTCCGGATGGACATGGAAGAAGCGACACGCGTGATGCTCCACGTTCACCAGCGGGGCGTCGGCGTATGCGGAATCTTCCCCTATGAGGTCGCCGAGACCAAGGTGAACCAGGTGATGGATTTCGCGCGGCAGAATCAGCATCCGCTGCAATGCACGCTCGAGAAGGCGTGAAGCGCAGCTTCGGGGCATGACCCGAGGACATTTCCGCGCTAGAGGCGGGCAACCCCCGAGCCCTCCACCACCGATCAGTCACGGCGCGCCTTGTTGAAATTCATCCCCAGCATCGATCGCTATATCTTCCGGCTCGTGATCGTGCCGATGCTGGGCGTGTTCGCGCTCGCCGCGTCGCTGCTGATGCTCGACAAGATGCTGCGGCTGTTCGACTTCGTCGCAGTCGAAGGCGGTCCGATCGGAGTCGTGTTCAAGATGCTGGCTACGCTGCTGCCGGAATACGCCAGCCTCGCCATCCCGCTCGGTCTGCTGCTCGGAATCCTGTTCGCCTTCCGCAAGCTCGCGACCTCGAGCGAGCTCGACGTGATGCGCGCGGTGGGTCAGAGCTACGGACGTCTGCTGCGCGTGCCCTACATCATCACCTTCGTGCTGATGGCGGTGAACATCGCGCTGGTGTTCTACATCCAGCCGATCAGCCGCTACACCTACGAGCAACTCGAGTACGAACTGCGATCGGGCGCGCTGGGCGCCTCGATCAAGGTCGGCGAGTTCACCTCGCTGGCTGATCGCATGGCGCTGCGGATCGAGGAGAGCGAGGACGATGGGCGGCAGCTGAAGGGCATTTTCGCGCGGGTCGCCAACGACAAGGGGCAGGTCCTGTCGATCTCGGCGCGCGAGGGCGCCTTCCTCGCGACCACCGACAGTCCCGACACGATCATCCTGCGGCTGCTCGACGGCACTATCGTCCAGGACACCGGCAGCCAGACACCCCGCGTGCTCACCTTCACGCGCCACGACTTGCCCATCGATCTTCCGCAAATGGAGGAGTTCCGCAATCGCGGCGACGCGGAGCGCGAGTATATCCTTCCCGAGCTGCTCAGTATCGGCTGGAGCGCCGAGGAGCCCGAAACCAGGCGCGACGCGAGCCAGGCCAGTTTCAATTTCCGTATGGTCGAGGTGGTAATGATGCTGCTGATGCCGCTGCTGGCGGTGGCGCTCGCCATCCCGCCCAAGCGCTCGACCAGCGCGCTCGGCGTTTTCGTCTCGATCGTGATGGTCGTCGCCTATCACAAGGTGAACGAATACGGCGAAGACATCGCGGCGCTGGGAAGGCTGGATCCGTTCCTTGCGCTGTGGGGCCCCTTTGTGATCTTCGCAGTACTGATTGGCTGGATGTATTATCGCGTCGCCTTCGTCCCCGGGGGGCAGGCCATCGGCGCGCTCGAGGCCGGGTTTGCGAAGAGCGCGAAATGGATTGGCCGACTGTTCGGCAGGGGCCGCCGCAAAGCGCGGGATGGCCATCTCGCTCCCGCCGAGTAGGACGGACGCATGCAACTCGATTTCTTCCCGTCGCGGACGCTGACCGTCTATCTCGCCAAGATGTTCATCACCCGTATCCTGGCGGTGCTGGTGATGCTCCTGCTGGTGCTGATGATGCTCGACCTGCTGTCGACCAGCGGCGAAATCCTCGCGGTGGAAGGCAATGGCCAGGGCGAGCTGCTCACCTATGTCAGCCTGCGCATCCCGCAGCTGGTCGCGCGTTTCCTGCCCTATTCGGTGCTGCTGGCGACGCTGATCACGCTCGTGGGGCTCAACCAGAACAGCGAAGTCGTGGCGATGAAGGCGGCGGGGCTCTCGGCGCACCAGGTACTCGCGCCGTTGCTTCTGACTGCGGCGCTGGTGGCGGTGATTAGCTTCACCTTCAACGAACGCGTCGTCACTCGCGCCACCGAAACGCTCAAGGCATGGGAGGCAACCGAATTCGGCGCACTTCCCCCAGAATCCGCCACCAGGGCGAACATCTATCTGACCGACGGGCAGAACGTCCTCTCCGCCGCCTCGATCAGCGGCAGCGGGGATGACCTCGTGATGGCCGGGGTGACCTGGTATCGCCGCAGCCCGGAGGGCATGATCGTCGAGCAGGTGCGGGCGCCGCGCGCGACCTATGCCGAACCCGGTTGGACGCTGGAGCAGGCGACGCGTTTCGAAGTGGCCAATGCCGGTTCGGAAAAGATCGACAGGCTGGTCGTTGGCGACCAGATCACGCCGTCGCAGATCGATTTCGCCGCTGTCGATCCGGATACGCTGCCGTTCTGGGAATTGTCGGATTCGATCGCGCGCTACGAGGAAGTCGGGCGTCGCACGACGGAGTTGCGCGCGAAATGGTGGCACAAGTTGTCCGGCCCCCTGTCCTCGGTGCTGATGCCGCTATTGGGATCGATTGCGGCCTTCGGTCTGGCGCGTTCGGGGCAGCTGTTTCTGCGGGCGGTCATCGGCATGGCGCTGGGCTTCGCCTATTTCGTGGTCGACAACGCCGCGCTCGCCATGGGCAATTTCGGCGGATATCCGCCGTTTCTCGCCGCTTGGGCGCCTTTCCTGCTGTTCTTTCTGGTCGGAGAAACGGTGCTGGTGCGCACCGAGGAATGAGCGACTGGTCGATCCGACTGGCCAGGCTTGACGACGCCGAGGCGCTCCCGCTGATCGAGCGCAGCGCCGCAGCATTGTGGAGAGCCTACCCAAGGGTCGAAGGAATCGAACCCGATCGAACGCTCAGCAGCGAGCGACCGCACCCTGATCGCCAAGGGACGCAGCCTCGTCGCCACGGCCGGTGATCGCGTCGTGGGCTTTCTCGTCGGCGAACCCTACGGGCGCGAACTGCATATCCGCGAGATGGACGTGGCAAGCCAATGGCAACGTCAGGGCATCGGATCCATCATGATGCGGGCATGTGGAATCGATGCCGGCAATGCAGGTTTCGCAGCGCTGACGCTGACCACCTTTCGCCACGTTCCGTGGAACGCGCCGCTGTACTCCCGGCTCGGCTTCGTCGAAGTGGATCCCGAAGGGCATCCCCGGCTCGCTGCCGAACTGGAACGCGAAGCCGGGGCCGGACTGCAGCGCGAACAGCGCCTCGCCATGATCCGCTTCCTCGGCTGAAACGCGGACCTTGCCTCAGCGCGGGCGCATCGTGCTGCGCGCGATCCGCCCGACCAGCACCGCCATCCCCTTGTGGTTGGCGCCGTCATAGGTCGAGCCCTCGCCCAGATTGTCGCGCAGGCGGCGATGCGCCTCCGGCAGCGAGTGATAGGGCATCGAGGGCATCAGGTGATGCAACGCGTGATAACGCAGGCCCACCGGCGCCCAGATTTCGGCGATCGCACCCGGCGGCGGGACATTGACGGAATCCAGGAATTGCGCGGTAACCGTCATCGGTTCGCCCTCGTTCTCCCACAGATGCGCGACCAGAGTGCGCAGCTGATTGAGCACTGCGGTGACAGAGACCACCGCCAGCGCGATCAGCAGCGGCCGCCAGCCCAGCGCGAAGACGCTGCCGATCAGCAGCCACGACCACAGGAAACCGCCCGCTTCCTGGCGCAGCACCCGCGGGCGCAGTTCGCCCTCAGGGGGACGGCGGCGGAACCGCGGGTTGATCGAGAGCGCGGAGAAGCGCTGCCAGGTGAGTCGGCGGATCGCCGGCACCAGCGCCCCCAGAGGCACCAGCACCGCGAAACGGAACAGCAGTGCCACCGGCGCCAGCAGCGCGATCAGCACGAACAGCGGCAGCGACCACGGCTTCATCAGCGCCAGCGGGAGATATTCGGGATCCTCGACGGTACCGTACTGGGTGCGTTTGTGGTGCAGGGTGTGGACGCCTTCATACATGAAGGAAGGTGTCAGCAGCGGGATTCCGACCAGCAGGTTCCAGGCGGTGCGGAAGCCGGGCAGCGCATCGCGGTGAATATGCGACAATTCGTGGATGAACAGCAGCGCGCGATACAGCGCCAGAGCGGCCAGCAGCGCGAGCGCAACCGCCACAAGCAGGCTGCCGGCCATGATCGCCCCCGCCAGCGCGGCATAGCCGACGCCGGCCGAAAGCAGCATGTCGCTCCAGTAGATCGCGGGTCGCGCCTCGGCGATATCCTTGGTCAGATCGCGCGCCGCGCGCAGCATCGCCTTGTCGTCGGCGATCGGCACGCGCCCCCGCTGCGCCGCTGGTGCGGTTGCGCCGATGTCGGCCTGGCCGATGTCGGCTTCGAGGGTCTGTTGCATGGTCATATCGGCCTATCCGGAGCGGCAGCTTACCGCATTTCGACCGCACGAAACAGGGGCGCGCGGGTTCGCTTGACAAGTGCTCGTCTGCCACCGCAGGGGCAAACGCAGGCTGAACGAGGGTTCTCGGCGTTGTGACAGGTGAAATAGGCATCCGCCCGGTCTCGGGCAAGCGCGGACGCGCCGAATTCGTCGATCTGGGACGCCGCTTCGCCCGCGATGTTCCGCACAGCGTGCCGCAATTGCGCTCCGAACAGCTCGAGTTGATCGATCCGGCGCGCAACCCGTTTTTCGGCCATGCCCGCGCCCAGCTGTTCGTCGCCGAACGCGACGGCGCTCCGATCGGGCGGATCTCGGCACATATCGACGAGCTCGCGCTCGAACTGCCGCCCGAGCAGGGGATGGGACCCGGTGCCGGCATGTTCGGCTATTTCGACGCCGAGGACGAGCAGGCGGCGCACGCCCTGCTGGCCAAGGCCGAAGAGTGGCTGCGCCAGGAGGGCATGACCAGGGTTCTAGGGCCGATCTCAATGTCGGTATGGGAGGAACCCGGACTGCTGGTGGCGGGCCACGATCATTCACCGATGATCATGATGGGGCATCACCCCGCGCATTATCGCGGCTGGATCGAGAGCGCGGGCTACACCGTGGCCAAGCTGCTGCGCACTTACGAGCTGCCGGTAAAGGAGGAGTTTCCCCCGCTGATCCGGCGTATCGTCGCTTCGGGCGAACGCAATGAGCGGATCAAGGTTCGCTATGTCGACAAGGCGCAGTGGGATCGCGAGGTCCGGATCGTGCTGGAGATCCTCAACGACGCGTGGTCGGACAATTGGGGCTTCGTACCCTTCACCGACCGCGAGACCGCCTATGCCGGCAAGAAGCTGCGCCCGCTGATCCACGAGGAGATCAACATGATCGCCGAGCTGGACGGCAAGCCGGCTGCCTTCATGCTGACCTTCCCCGATGTGAACGATGTGCTGCGCAAGACCGGCGGCAAGCTCCTCCCCTTCGGCTGGCTGCGGCTGCTGCGCTGGGCCCGCAATCCTAAGGGTGCCGGGATGCGGGTGCCCCTGATGGGCGTGCGCAAGGAGTTGCACAATTCGCGCCTCGCAAGCCAGCTCGCCTTCATGATGATCAGCCAGATCCGCCACAACGCGGCGGAGATATGGAATTCGGAGCGCGGCGAGATCGGCTGGGTGCTCGACGACAACAAGGGAATGGTCGCGATCGCCGAGACGATCGGCGCAACCGTCAATCGCGAATATGCGGTGTTCCAGAAACCGCTATGACCCGGGCCCGCCGATTGTGACCCGCGCGCCACGCCGGCGCCGAAAAGATGCCGCTGGGGAACCATGGTCCGCTCGGCTCGCTTTTCATCACAATCCGCGCGTTTTTGCCCGGAAGGTTGGGGCCCGATGAAGCACACCGACACGAGCGGAAATTGTATCTCCCACGCCGAGGGCGTTTTGCCGGACCGCGTCCTGATCGTCGAAGACGATGCCATCCTCGCGGTCACGATCGAGATGACGCTGCGCGACGCGGGTATCCACGATATCGAAATGTGTTCCACGACCGAAATGGCGCTGGTCGCCCTGCGCGAGAAGCAGCCCGACGCGATCGTGCTCGATGTGCATCTGGCCGATCGCGACGATGGCTGGACCATCGCCGAGCTGGTGCGCTTGCTGGGCCCCAACAGTCCGCGGATCGTGTTCTCCACCGGCGCTCCGCGCGATATCCCGCAGGATATCGCCGAACTCGGCTGCGTGCTGGAAAAGCCCTACGATCCCGAGACGCTGGTCGATGTCCTGCGCGAGCCCAGACGGCGCGGGATCATCTCGCGGTTGAGGGGTGCGCTCACCTGATCGCCCGCCTCATTGCTGGATAAGCGAGGCGACCGAGCAACGCGGACGGCAACCGTTCGCCCGGCCGAGGCTGCGCCGAGATCGCATCGAAAAAAAGGCCTCCGCTCCTTTGGGGGAACGAAGGCCTCGGGATCGTGTCACCAGCCGCTTGGACGGGAGGGGGGGTCTCGGCGGTGACATTAGAGAAATGGTCGGACTGGAAGTGGGTTCCCGGCGGGCGCGAAAATTATTTTTCGTATCTTCCCCCAAGCCGCGAGAGTTCCGTATCCGGCCTGGTATAAGGCGCCCCCTCACGGTCGCACCCGGCCGCCACCCACACCGGATCGCGGCTAGATGAACGGTCGGCGCTGACCGCTTTTTCGGTCGTAGCGCGCGTAGTCGCTGGCCGCATCGAGATCGGGCACGCTGATTTCGCCCGGGTTCCATTCGACCAGACCTTCGCGCGCCAGAGCTTTGATCGTCCTATTGGTGTGAACCAGCGACAGCCCGAGCATGTCGGCGATCTGCGTCTGATTGAGCGGCAGCGCCAGCCGGTTGTCCGCATCGGCCATTCCGACCCCGAGCGCACGGTCGAGCAACCAGACCGCGAGATAGGTGATGCGTTCCTTCGCCGAGCGCCGGCCCACCGCGACCATATGCTCTTCGAGCGCGGTCTCTTCTTTCGCTGCCAGCCAGGTCAGATCGTAGCCCAGCCCCGGATGGCGGCCGATCAGTGCGGAGAATTCGCTCTGCTCGAAGAGGCACAGCCGCGCGGGAAGCAGCGCCGCGACCGAATGGCTAGACGGCTCCTCGAATGCGCCCTGCAAACCGATCAGATCGCCGGCAAACATGAAATTGACGATCTGGCGGCGGCCGTCGTCCAGTTCGCGATAGCGCATCAGCACCCCTTCGAGCACTGTGTAGAGTCTGCGGCGCGTTTCGCCCTGCCGGACCACGGTCTCGAGCCGCTCGACCCTCACCTCGCCCTGCTTGAATCCCTGCATGTAGTCCAGTTGCCGCGGCTCGAGCGGTCGCAGACCGGCGCAATCCTGCAGGGGACAGGCGCGGCAGGGTATCGGATTGTCGACTGCGATCATTCGCGCATTGCCCCCGCTTGTCCTATCGACCATTGGCGGCGGTCTGAGAATTGTCAATTCGCCTGGGGATGGTCGCCAAGCATGCGGAACCATCCCAATTGGGCTGCGTTCTAGGCGCGCTAACCTTGGAAGGGGACTCTATGTCGCTTGGTGATCAGATTGCGAAGAATTTGCCGTATTTGCGCCGATATGCGCGCGCCCTGACGGGCTCTCAGGCGACGGGCGATGCCTTCGTCCGGGCCACGCTCGAAGCGGCGCTGGCCGACGAGGATCTCAAGCGGTCGCTCGATGGAGGTCGCGTCCCTCTTTATCGCGCCTTCAACAAGGTCTGGGCGAGCGCCTATCTCGAGACCCCCGAACCGGCCAGCGAGTCCGGCGCGCACGAGCAGGCGGCCAGCGGGAGGCTCAAGGCGATCACGCCGATGAACCGCCAAGCGCTGCTGCTGACCACGCTCGAGGATTTCTCGGTGGATCAGGCAGCGGAGATCATGGAGGTCGAACCCGACGAGATCGAGAAGCTGGTGCAGGAAGCGGTCGCGGAGATCGACCGCGAAACCTCGACCAGCGTGCTGATCATCGAGGACGAGCCGCTGATCTCGATGCAGCTCGAGGATCTGGTCAAATCGCTGGGCCACGATATTTGCGGAACCGCCGCCACCCGTACGCAGGCGCAGGAAGTCGTCGCCGAGAAGACCCCCGGCCTGGTCCTCGCCGACATCCAGCTTGCCGATGGCTCCTCGGGTCTCGATGCGGTGGACGATATCCTGGCGATCGACACCGTACCGGTGATCTTCATCACCGCCTATCCCGAACGCCTGCTGACCGGCGACCGCCCCGAGCCGACCTATCTGGTCACCAAGCCGTTCCAGGAACAGACAGTGCGCGCTGCGATCAGCCAGGCGCTGTTCTTCGGGTCGAGCCGTCCGATCGGCTGAGCGGCTCTCCTATCGACAGTATCGACGAGAATGGCGGTCCTGCGGGGCCGCCATTTTTCGTTTCGCACGCGTGGAGCTTCGAGACTGCCCGTCGCTCGTGCCTCACCACCGGCGCCAAGGCGATCAGGCGTCGCGCAGCGCCTGTCGCTTGGCGCGGATCTCGAAGGCGCTGCGTTCGCGGACCGGCACCAGCAGGGTGCAGCGAACGCCCTCGGGCGCGAATTCGAGTTCGACCGGATGGCGCAATTCGTGCGCGACGATCTTCTCGATCAGGTCGGTCCCGAAGCCGCGTTCGCGCTGCTGCGGCACAGGCGGTCCCCCGCTCTCGACCCAGTGCAGCCGAGCGAGCTTTTCCGCAGCCATTTCCCAGGTGACCGAAACGGTCCCGCTTTCGGTGCTTAGCGCGCCGTATTTGGTGGCGTTGGTGGCCAGTTCGTGCAGCGCCAGACCCAACGACAGCGCGTCGTTGGGCGCGAGTTCCACCGTCGGACCGTCGCAGATCAGCCGGTGCGCTTCGTCATGCGCATAGGGCGCCAGTTCGGCCTCCACGACGGCGGCGATTGGAGTGGTGCCCCATTCCGACTGGGTCAGCAGATCATGCGTGGCCGAGAGCGCGCGGATGCGGCCATCGAGTCCGTCGGCGAACTCCTCGACATCGTCGGCGCGGCGGCGGGTGAGCGCGACGATCGAGAGTACGTTGGCCAGCGTGTTCTTGACCCGATGGTTGAGTTCGCGGGTGAGCGAATTGCGGATCGAGTTCTGTTCGGCGAACCAGTTGAGCGAGCGCTGGTCCTCCAGCGCCTGCTGGGTCAGCAGCCGGGTCACGATCATCAGCAGGGTGGCGACCGCGAGGCCGAACAGCAGGGTGACCAGCGCCATCACCGACAGCACGGCCTCGCCCGCGGACTGGATGACCAGCGTCATGTCGCGATTGGCGACCCGCACGGTCTGCTTCAGCGTCTCGCCGCCGAGTTCTTCGGCACCCAGACTGCCGAGCAGATTGTCCTGGTCGGGCGCGCCATCGTAAAGCCGCACGCCGAGCCCGTGGCGATCCACCAGTTCCGCCGCCGAGACGAGGAAGTCCTGCGCGTTGAACGGGCTCATGATGAAGCCCTTGAGCCGCCGCCCGCCGGCTCCGTCCTCGAACACCGGCATAAAGATCAGGAAGCCGGGCGCGCGATCGGCGCCTTCCTGGACGAGCACCACCCGTCCGCTGGCGGTCGGGCGCATGGTGCGCTCGGCTTCCTCCATCGCCGCGCGCCGGACGGGTTCGGAATACATGTCGAAGCCGATCGCCCGGCGGTTGCGCGCGGTATCGGGCTGGATGAGAGCGATCGGCACGAGCGTGTCGCGCGGTTCCTCCTCCAGCGTGGGCTTCACGTGCATCTCGGCGATGCGATAGCGGCCCAGATCGGCTTCGAAATCGGCCACTTCTCCGGCGGTCACAACCGGTGCCCAGCCATAGCCTTCCGCGCCGCGATAATCCGCATCGAGCCGCAGTTCCGCGACGAAGCGGCCGAAGGTGGCCATATCGACCCGTCCGACGGTGGAAAACAGCGCTGCGCCGGCGCGCAGATAGGAGGCGTTTACAGAGGCTCGACGCTCCAGCGCCGAGGCCATGGCGACGGCGGTCCGGTTCATCATCACCTGCTCGCGCTGCTGCTCGCCGCGCTCGATCGCGAAGACGCTCAGCGCGGTGATGGCGATAACGAGCAGGAAAATAGCCGCCGGGATCGCCCGCGGATAGGTGACGAGCCAGCGTCGCGGACCGGAATTAAGCATGCTGGCCTTTTGCGACAGGATTTCGTCCCCCGAGAGTTGCTTGCCTGACCGGAACGGCTGTAGGAAGCGTTAGCCATAAACACCCGGCCCTATGCAACCGGCCATATGCAACCGGCCATATGCAACCGATTGTGAGTGGGGAACCAAATTCACAAGGCTTCGTTCCCTGCTCACCCATGGGATCGAACAAATCGAACAAGCCGCGTTGCCTCGCAGGACGCGATTTGTGTTAAGGACGTGCCAAATCAATCATGACATCGGATAAAAAAGACCTCGAGGAGCGCGGTTCCGGCCCCTCCGGCGTCGAGCGCAAACGGGAAGCGGGCCGGGCGAAGCAGCCGCAATGGGCCAACGGCTTGCGACAATTGTACGATTCCGTGGTCGATGAAGACATCCCGGATCAGTTCAAGGATCTGCTCTCTAGACTGGACGCAAAGGACTGATGGGGGCGGAAAAACGGACGGCCAGCGAAAAGGCCGCATTCAAACGCGAACTGACCGAAGTGGTCCCGCACCTGCGCGCCTTTGCGCGCGGATTGTGCGGTCGTGCCGACATGGCCGACGATCTCGTCCAGGAAGCGCTGCTCAAGGCGTGGGCGGCGCAGGAGCGCTTCGAGCCCGGCACCTCGATGCGAGCCTGGACCTTCGTGATCCTGCGCAACGCTTATCTGACCGATATGCGGCGCAACCGCTTCCGCGGCGAATACGACGAAAACGTTGCCGAACGCATCCTCACCGCGCCGGCGGGCCAGGAAGAGCCGATCCACCTTTCCGACATGCACCGTGCGCTGCTGACCCTGCCCCCCGAACGGCGCGAAGCGCTGTTGCTCGTCGGTGCCGGCGGCTTCTCCTACGAGGAAGCCGCCAATATCTGCGGTTGCGCCGTGGGGACGATCAAGAGCCGCGTCGGCCGGGCCCGCGCCGCGCTCAACGCCATGCTCGTCGATGGCGACATTCCGCGCCGCTCCACCAAGGACGACATCGCGCATCGTGCCATCCTTGAGGAACTGGACGATGTTGCCGCGGGCAACGGTGCCGCTTCGCGCAGCTGACCGGCTCCCGCATCTGACGTCTGGTCTTTCTCGATCGCGGGGTCTTTCTCGATCGGGGGGTCTTGCCGCTTCGCCTCGCGCGGCGCATCCTGCGACGGCATGACCAAGCCCCGACCCGACCCGCAGCGCGCCGAAGCACTGGCCCGATCGGGCCGGCGGCTGGCTTTCGCCGAACAGGAACTGCGGCTGATTTCCGCGCTGGTGCTGCTGATCGGGCTAGGGCTATTCCTGGCCCTGCCCTTCGTCCTGTCGATCGGATCGGTGGTGTTCCTGCCGCTGACTGCGGCCGTCGTGCTGACGATCATCCTCTCGCCTCTCGCCGATAAGCTGGCCATTTGGGGCCTGCCCAATGGCCTCGCCTCGCTGATCTCGCTGCTGGTGTTTCTGGCAATCGTGATGCTGGCGCTGGCGCTGATCCTCCAGCCCGCCTTCGCCCTGTTCGAGCAATTGCCCGAAATGGTCGATACGGTCGGAAGGCGCTTCGCCGAACTGCGCGACCGGTTCGGCTGGATCGCGCAGATCAATGAAGATCTGGCCGAGCTGATGGAGCGCGGCAATGGCGCGCGGGTGGTGATCGCCAGCCCCAGCCTGCTTCAGGAGATGGCCTTCGCGACCCCCAGCGTTCTGATCGAGATCGTGCTCATGCTGCTGATGACCTTCTTCATGGTCGAAGCGCGGGTAAGATTGCGCCAGCACCTGCTCCTCGGTCGCGCTTCCTTCGGGGCCAGCGTCAAGGCGGCACGCGTCCTGCGCGAGGTGCAGGACCGGGTGGCGGCCTACATATTGACGGTGGGCTGGATCAATCTTTGCGTCGGGGTCATCGTAGGCCTCGGGGCCTGGGCGCTGGGTGTCGAAGCGCCGATCATGTGGGGCGGGCTTGCCGCGCTGCTCAATTTCATCCCCTATATCGGTCCGACATTGATGATCGGCCTGCTGGCGCTGTTCGGCATCGGCACCACCGACACGGTGTTGCTGGGGCTCGTTCCCGCCGCCGCATACCTCGCCCTGCACACGATCGAGGCGAATGTGGTGACGCCGTGGATCCTGGGTGCGCGTTTCACCATGAACCCGGTGATGATCCTGATCGCGTTGAGCTATTTTTCCTGGATATGGGGTGTGCCCGGAGCGCTGCTTTCGGTGCCGCTGCTGCTGACGCTGACCGCCCTGTTCGAGCATGTCGGAACCCCCAATCTGGTCGGCTTCGTGTTCGGCGAACCCCTGTTTGCCGAGAAACTCCTTGTGGGCGAATCCGAAGACCAGACGGCGGGGGCCAGCGGCCCGGCGTAGCACACCGCCTCTCCCGCACCGCCAGAACCGGACAAAGAAAAGGCCCGCTCCCCGGGTTCGGGGGAACGGGCCTGATACTCTTTAAGAAAATTCGATCAGCCGGGATATTTCCAGCATTCGCCACGCGCAAGGTTCTCCGAAGCAAAGCTCCAGTTGAGCTTGTCGTCGAGCACCGCGTCGAGATATTTCGGGCGCGCATTCTGGTGATCCAGATAATAGGCGTGTTCCCACAGATCGATCACCAGCAGCGGATTGTAGCCCTGGTCGGCGAGCGTATCGCCATCGTGGGTTTCCTCGATCGACAGCTTGCCGTCCTTTTCGGCCAGCCAGACCCAGCCGCTGGCGAAATGGCCCGCGCCACGCTCGGCCAACTTGCTCTTGAGTTCGGCGATCGAGCCGAAAGCGGCATCGATCATGCTCTTGAGTTCGCCGGATGCCGCCGATTCCTTGCCGGTCAGCGAATGCCAGTAGAACCCGTGGTTCCAGCTCTGCGCAGCATTGTTGAACAGGCCCTGATCATTGACGCGCGCGTAGGCGACGACCTCTTCCAGCGGCTTGTCCGCCTGGTCGGTGCCGTCAATCGCCTTGTTGGTCTTGTCGATATAGGCCTGATGGTGCTTGCCGTGGTGATAGGACAGCGTCTCGGCCGAAATCGCGGGCTCGAGTTCGGTATCAGGATACGGCAGGTCGATGAGCTTGAAAGCCATGAGTGTTCCCCTCTGGTTCTGAATTCGCGAAATACGTTCAACCCAGGCAACGCTTGGCGCGGCGATGGGTTGCAGGAGTGCTAAAGGAAATTTTCGTCCGCTCCCACCCCCGATCGCGCCACCCAGAACGCCGCGTGAGAGAGGCCTTTCCATATCGTCGGCGAGCGGGCAGAAGCGCGCCTCGAGCCAGATGGTAGGATCATGATGACACGCAAGTTCTTCGGCACGGACGGAATTCGCGGACGGACCAATTCGGACAAGATGACCGCCTCGACCGCGATGTGCATCGGTCAGGCCGCCGGGGCGCATTTCCGCCGCGGGACGCATCGCAATCGGGTGGTGATCGGGAAGGACACGCGGCTGTCGGGCTATATGGTCGAGAGCGCGCTGGTGGCTGGCTTTACCAGCGTCGGGATGGACGTGATCATGACCGGACCCCTGCCCACTCCCGCGATCGCCATGCTGACGCACGAGATGCGCGCCGATCTGGGGGTGATGATCTCGGCCAGCCACAATCCTTATGAAGACAACGGCATCAAGCTGTTCGGCCCCGACGGGTTCAAGCTATCGGACGAGGACGAGATGGCGATCGAGGCGCTGATGGACGAGAGGCCCCAGCTTGCCGAGCCGCAGGATATCGGCCGCGCCCGGCGGATCGAGGACGCGCGCGGGCGCTACATCCATGCGGTCAAGCAATCGATCGGTCCCGACGTCCGCTTCGACGATCTCAAGGTGGTGGTGGATTGCGCGCATGGCGCCGCCTATCAGGTTGCGCCCTCGGCGATCTGGGAGCTGGGTGCCGAAGTCATCACGCTCGGCGTCACGCCGAACGGCACCAACATCAACGACGGGGTCGGTTCCACCTCGCTCGATGCGATCAAGGCGAAGGTGGTCGAATCCGGCGCCGATATCGGCATCGCGCTGGACGGCGATGCCGACCGGCTCATTCTGATCGACGAGAAAGGGCGCACGGTCGATGGCGATCAGATCATGGCGCTGATCGCCACCCGGATGATGGAGAAGGGAACGCTGCGGGGCGGCGGAGTGGTGGCCACGGTGATGTCCAACCTCGGGCTGGAACGCTGTCTCGAGGGCATCGGGCTGACGCTGGAGCGGACCAAGGTCGGCGATCGCCATGTGCTCGAGCGCATGAAGCAAGGCGGCTTCAATATCGGCGGCGAGCAATCGGGCCACATGATCCTGCTCGATCATGCGACGACTGGCGACGGCACGGTGGCCGCGCTGCGGGTATTGTCGAGCCTCGTGCGCGCGAACCGCCCGGCGAGCGAACTGCTCCACCTGTTCGATCCGGTGCCGCAATTGCTCAAGAACGTGCGCTACGATGGCGGCGAGCCGCTGCAGGCGCAGAGCGTCGGGAAAGCGATCGCCGATGGCGAGGCGGAACTGGCCGGCAGGGGGCGTCTGGTCATCCGCGCTTCGGGCACCGAGCCGCTGATCCGGGTGATGGCCGAGGGCGACGATGCCGCGCAGGTCGAGCGCGTCGTCGACAGCATCTGCGATGCGGTGCGAGCGGTCGCCTGATGCTCGAGATGCGCCCCGATTGCGAACGCTGCGGCGCGGATCTTCCCGCGGAGGCGCCGGGCGGCTTCATATGCAGCATGGAATGCACCTTCTGTGCAGCATGCGCCGACAAGCTCGACGACGTCTGCCCCAATTGTGGCGGCGAATTGATGGATCGCCCGACGCGGTCCACAACGCTGCAGGAGCGATATCCGCCCTCGACCGAGCGCAAGCACCGGGCCGCCTGAGATGGACCGCGCGCCTGCACGCATCCTTTCCATCGCCGGCTCCGACAGCTCGGGCGGCGCCGGGATCCAGGCCGATATCAAGACCATCGCCATGCTGGGCGGCTACGCCATGACCGCAATCACCGCGATTACCGCGCAGAACACGCGCGGCGTCCAGGCGGTCGAAATCCTCCCCGTCGAGCTGGTGCTGGCGCAGATAGAATCCTGCCTCTCCGACATCGGCGCCGATGCCATCAAGATCGGGATGCTCGGTTCGCCCGCGATCGCGCATGCGGTGGCCGACCGCCTCGATGGCTTCGCCGGGCCGGTGGTGTTCGACCCGGTGATGGTCGCGACCAGCGGCGCCGAACTCGCCGACGGCGAGACCATCGCCGCCTTCGACCGGCTGCTGGCGATCGCCACGCTGGCGACCCCGAACCTGCCGGAACTGGCAGTGCTTTCAGGGAGCGAGCCCGCTACCCCCGAAGCAATCCTGCAAGCGGCGATGGCGCTTGCCGAGCGCCACGATGTGCAGATTCTCGCCAAGGGCGGGCATGGCAACGGCGCCGAAGTGCTCGACTACATCGCCTCGCCCTCGGGCAAGTTCGCCAGCTTCGGCCATGCACGGATCGAGACGCGGCATACGCATGGCACGGGTTGCACGCTGTCGGCCGCGCTGGCGACGCTGCTCGGTTTCGGCCAGCCGCTCACTGCTGCGATCCGCCTGGCGCGCGCCTTCACCTATCGCGCGATCGAACTCGCCCCCGGTTTCGGCGAAGGCAATGGTCCGCTCGGCCAGCAGGCCGTGCGCCGGCTGGTCTAGATCTCGAACTTGTAGAAATCGGCGATGTGGCCCCAGGCCTCGTCCGCGGTTTCGCACCAGCGGAACAGTTCGAGGTCCTTATGGCCGATCGTCCCCTCGTCGGCGAGCGCCTCGAAATCGATGACGCGGGTCCAGAACTCCTTGCCGAACAGCAGGATCGGCATGGGCTTCATCTTGCCCGTCTGGATCAGGGTGAGCAATTCGAAGAATTCGTCGAAGGTCCCGAACCCGCCCGGAAACACCGCCACCGCGCGCGCACGCAGCAGGAAATGCATCTTGCGCAGCGCGAAATAGTGGAACTGGAAGCTCAGATGCGGTGTGACGTAGCTGTTGGGCGCCTGCTCGTGCGGCAGGACGATGTTGAGACCGATGGTGTCCGCCCCGGCATCATGCGCGCCCTTGTTGGCCGCTTCCATGATCGAGGGTCCGCCGCCCGAGCAGACCACGAACTGGCGCTTGCCGTCCTCGACGATCGCCTTTTCGCTCGCAAGCCGCGCCAGCTCGTAGGCCTCGTCGTAATATTTCGCCTTGGCGACGAGGTTCTTCACCACGCGCTGGTCGCGCTCGGGCAGATCGGCGAGGCCGGCGAGCGCCGTCTCGACCGAATGCGGCGGCGGGATGCGCGCCGAACCGTACATCACCAGCGTCGAGCCCACCCCGGCCTCGTCGAGCAGCATTTCGGGCTTGAGCAGCTCCAGCTGGAACCGCACCGGCCGCAGCTCCTCGCGCAGCAGGAAATCGCGATCCTGAAAAGCCAGTTCGTAGGCCGGATCGAGCGTCTGCGGGGTGGAATGCGGCTGGGATTTGGAGAATTGCGCCTCCTCCTCGGCCGGGTAGAAATTGCGAGCGGCGCGGTCGTGCTTCTCGGCGTGCCTGCTGATTTCGGGTCTAGGGGTCTCGGTCATTGGCTGCCGATAGGCAAACCCCGGCGCTGCGGCAAGCGCGCTGAACCGGTGGTTCGGGCAAACTTTCCTCTAAACTTATCTACGGTCGGTTCGCCCCTTCCTTTAGGCCGAGCCCTACCTTTCGCGCGAGGCTGCTAAACAAAGATTTGTTCTGACGACGCAACCCGCCCGTCGCCGTTATCCTTCTGAAGACATAGAAGGAATTTCCGGTGCCTACTCTCCCCCCTGGCTTGGTCGGTCGCTCGCACGACAAGCCGGCTCGCCATGGCGTCGCAGGAGCCGGTCGCATGAGAACCTCGATCTGCACGCTGGCGCAAGGCCGCGGGGATCTCCTGGCCAATTTGGTGCGCGGCCTCAATCACAGCCGCCGCCCGCCCGGCGAGCTGGTGATCGCGGTGATGCAGGACCAGCGCTACGAGCTTCCCGCGACCGGCTTTCCGACAAGGCAGCTGATACTCGGGTCCGGGAATATCTCGCGGGCGCACGCGCGCAACGCCGCCGCCACCAAGACTTCGGGCGATCTGCTGATCTTCCTCGATGCCGATTGCATCCCTTCCCCGACCCTGATCGAGGACTATGCGTTGGCCGCCGCGCTCGACGACGGCGTACTGATGGGCGAAGTCGGCTACCTGCCCAAGGGCGCGACCGACGAAGGCATCGACTCCGCCCGGTTCGAGCGCGAGGCGGTCAAACATCCGGAGCGCGCCGGACCGCCGCCCGGCATGGTCGGTCGCTGCGGCGACTACCGGGGCTTCTGGTCGCTGAATTTCGCGCTACCCAAGACGATCTTTGAAAGGCTCGGCGGGTTCGACGAACGCTATCTCGGCTATGGCGGCGAGGATGCCGATTTTGGCCGCACGCTGGCCGAGAAGGGAGTGCCGCTGTGGTGGGCGCGCGGAGCGAAAGTCTATCACCAGCACCACCACATTCAGATCCCACCGGTGCATCATCTAGATGGCGTCCTGGCCAATGCAGCGGCTTTCGAGGACAAATGGGGCGAACCGACGATGGAGAACTGGCTTGGAGCGTTCCGGCTGATGGGGCTGATCGAACGCAAGCGCACAGGCTTTCGCAAATTGCGCGAACCGGGCGAAGCGGAACTGGCGGTAGCGCGCCTGCAAGCCGATCAGCCCTATGCCAGCAGCGCGCTGGCGCTCGAATGGCTCGAAGAACGCGCTGCCGCCGACGAGGCCCGGGCACCGCGAATGGCATCCGCGTAAGTTGCAAATCGGGGCGGCTGCTGGGTTCATCAGCGGTGCCGAACGCGGTCGGCTGAAGGGCCAGGGTGATTGGCTCCGGACCGGTTGCTCGCGGGCCGACGATCGTTCGGTCGTACCGCGGCACAAAGGCGCATCCTGCCCGCGTCCGAAGAAAAGCTCGCCGCGAAGGCTGCTGAATTTCACAAGAAATTCCGAAAATCCTAACATTCGTCAATGGACCTATCCGCAATCGGTTGCTTAATCGCGCCAAGATCTCGGGTGGGCAGAAAGACCGAAATGACGTTTCCCCTTACCGGAGAGTTTCTTGCCGGCCGCCTCCGGGAACAACTCAGCCACGACGATCTGGTCTGTATCGAGGATCTGGTCGGAGAGGTCGAAGAGCACAGCGACAGCGTCCGACTGGTCGAAAGCGGCGAGCCGATCGAAAAGAGCCAGCTGCTGATCGAAGGCTTCGTGTTCCGCACCATCGAAACCGAGAAGCGCCGTTTCATCGTCGGCCTCCATGTGCCGGGCGACTTCATCGATCTGCACGGTTTCGCGCTCAAGCAACTCGACCATACGCTGGTGAGCGCCGGCGCGGTCAAGCTGGGCGTAGTCCCGCACGAGCGTTTGCGGAAGGTAATGGGAGAGCGTCCGCATATCGCACGCGCGATGTGGTTTGCGACGCTGCTCGATGCGGCGATCCATCGCAAGTGGATCCAGACGCTCGAACAACTCGATGCGCCGCGCCGGATCGCGCATCTCTACGCCGAGCTGCACGAGCGGCTCGAGCTGGTCGGCCGCCAGATCCCGCGTGCGCTGCGGACTCCCTTCACCCAGATCGATCTGGCCGACATGTGCGGGGTCAGCGCGATCCATGCCAACCGCGCGGTCGGCAAATTGCGCGAGCTGGGGATCGGCGAGATCCGCCGCGGCGACCTCTACACCGACGATTGGGACGCGCTCAAAGGCTATGCCCACTTCGATGCTAGCTATCTCTACGGCCGCGGCGCGCTCAAGCTGCAGGACAATTGGGCCTAGAGAAGACGGTGAATCAGGCCGGCTGGACGGCGTAGTCGATCGGCTTGAAGCTCCCGCCGTTCGAGGCATAGGCCGAGCAGGCAGTTAGCCCGACGATCATATCCATCTCGGCGCGCATCGCGATCCGGTCGCCCGGCCTGCTCAGCGGCGGCTTGACTTCGATGCCGCCGGACCGCCCGTCCACCGGCACGTTCATGAACAGGTTGAACGCGGTGGGGATCGCATCGGGCCCGATCCCGTAGGGCTCCAGGGCCGCCTGCAGATTGCCGAAACATCCGCGATGCTCCGGCTTGTCGGGATAGAAATGGCGGAAGGTATCCACGCTGCAGGGAGTGAGCAGGAAATCATGCTTGCCGACCGTGTCCTCGACGATCGTCAGCATCGGGTTGGAGCGGTTGGACCACAAGCGGTTGCCTGCGGTCAGGGCGATCGTTTCCTCGTAATCGAAGGTCCGCCCGTTGGAGATCACCTCGCCGACATCATCCGCGCCATAGCAGACCAGATCCGAAACCTGCCCGCCGTCCGGATCGCTCACGATCAGGGTCTCGCCCTTGGCGAGTTCGAGCGCGACGCCGCTGCGCGGTTCGATGCGGTTGACTGGCTCGTTCACTGGCCCGCTCCCTCGCCGGTTTCCTTGGACTGGCTGCGCTTGTCGCTGAAGGGGCAGGTCCAGTCGGGCGCGACTGCCCGCCCGCTGTATTGCCGCGCCTCGCTGGTCTCACCGTGGCGGGCGAGCATCGGATTGAGCGAACCGGCGAATTTGGTGTCGCGCTCGAGAATGGCCTCGCGCATCCGCTCGTAGCGGCCCTGCTCGCGCAGCTGCTCGAACTGGTCGTGCAGATTGAACACCAGCGTCGGATAGGCGAACCGCCGCGCCGGGCGCGAGGCGTTGGGATGCAGGCCCACCACGAAGAAGGCTTCGCCGCCGAAACTCAACGAGAAATGCGGATCGGACGGATCGGGGCTGACGCTGTCGTCATAGGGCTGCGAGAGCCAATCGTCCATGTCGGCGAGCGATTGCAGCCGCTCCCACAGCCGCTTCTCGAACGCCTCCTCGTCGGCATCGACCGGACCCTCGAACACCACCGCGAGGCTGCGCAGATAGCTGCGGTCGTCGCGATAGCGCTCCGCCCAATCGAGCAGCGCATCGTGGATCCGAAGATCGTCCCAGCCGCTCGCCATGTTCTTGGCGAACAGCATCTTCAACGTCCCGCGCGCCAGCGTCGATTTGGCTCCGACGCAAGGATATTCGGTGCGCTCGATGAAGGCTTCGAGGCGCTCGCGCATCTCGGCCTCCCGCGTTGGCGGGACGCTCATCACGGCGACGCTCATTGTACGATCCTCGCGCGAGCCCCGCTGCCGCTTGGAAGAGGGGTATCAATGGCCGGACTGTGCAGGACGATGACGGGAGCAATGGGCGGCTTCCAGCGGATTGGCATAGATCGAGACTTTCGAACTGTTCACGTTGTCTGTGCGGTGGAGCGAGCCCCTCCGCGGTGCACAGGTTGAACGCATCCGCCGACCGAACGGATCCAATATTGACATGAATTTATTTTGTCTCGGCGCAACAATCTTCCATCGGCCGTCCCGTGGTGGGGGATATCGCAGGGCTAATGGATAGTATCGAGACGCTTCTTACATATGTTGTCGCGAATCGACGAGCCTTGGACAATATTGCGTATCGGGCCTGTAGGGGGCAATTCCGATGCGACAGTTCAAGATTGTTGTCGAAGAGCGGTACAGGCGGGAACCCGGCATCGTCGAGTTCGAGGCGATTGAGATCGGCGCCGCGTTGGAAATGGCGGCAAGCCTCGTTCAGGCTTCGCAAGCCGAAATGTGGTGCGACGGAAAGCTGCTGTGCCGATTGTCACGGCCAAGCGATTGCGGCCCGCCGTTCTGGCAGGTTTGCTGACCGGCACCACGCACGGCTGAACGAAGGCGTGATCGCGCAGCCATCGAGATCGCCATAGCACCAGTTCCGTTTACCTTCAGGAGGTGGGACGGCTCGCATCTCCCGGGGGCCGCGCGGTGGGATGCGAGGACGACAAGCCGCCGTCGACCGCCAGCGCCTGGCCGTTGACGTAGCTGGCGGCATCGCTGACCAGGAACAGCGCCGCCTCAGCGATCTCTTCGGGCCGGCCCCCTCGCAGCAGCGGGTTGAGCTGGCCGATCTTGTACTCCTTGCCCGCCGCGCGCGCGCCGTCGAACAGCGGTTGGGTCATGCCGGTCTCGGTCAGCCCAGGCAAGACGGCGTTGACGCGCACACCGGTCCCGGCAAGCTGCTGCGCCGCAGTCTGCACCAGATTGATGACGCCCGCCTTGCTGGCGGAATATTGCGCCGGTCCCGCGCCCGAGCGCAGACCGGCGACCGAGGCGGTGCACAGGATCGCCCCGCCGCCGCCATCGCGGATCGCCGGCGCGGCGTGCTTGATCGCCAGGAAGGGGCCGATCAGATTGACCCGCAGAACCTCTTCCCAGACCTGCGGCGTCGCATCGAAGAACCCGCCGCGCACCCCGCCGGTGATCCCGGCATTGGCGAAGAAGATATCGAGCCTGCCGTATGTCTCGCCGGCGCGGGCGACCGCAGCCGCAACATCGGCCTCGTCGCCGGCATCGCCGATCATGGCAATCGCTTTCCCGCCCGCCTCTTCGACCGCAGCGACGGTGCGGTAAACCTCCTCGGTCCGGTCGAACAGCACCAGTCTCGCGCCCTCGCCCGCGAAGAGGAGCGCGCTGGCGCGACCGATGCCCGAGCCCGCTCCGGTTACGACCCCAACCTTGCCCGACAGCCGCCCGCTGGCTTGTTCGCTGGCTGGCGCGCTCATATCGTCGCGCCGCCATCGACCACGACCATCTGCCCGGTGGTCCAGCGGGCTGCGGGCGAGGACAGATATACGGCGGCGCCCGCGATATCGCGCGGCTCGCCGATCCGCCGCATCGGCAGCGCGGCCTCGGTCGCCTGCAGCGCCTTGGGGTTCTCCCACAGGGCGCGCGCGAAATCGGTCTTCACCAAACCGGGAGCGATGGCGTTAATCCGTACGCCGTGTTGCCCGTTCTCGACCGCGTAGTTGCGCACCAGCTGGAAATCGGCGGCCTTGGAGACATTATAGGCGCCGATGGTGGCCGAGCCGCGCAGGCCCCCGATCGAGCTGATCACCACGATCGCCCCGTCGCCCTTTTCGCGCATGTCCGGCAAGGCGAGCTGCATCAGCCAGTGGTTCGAGAGGATGTTGTTGTCGAGCACCTTGCGGAACTGCTCGTCCTCGATCCCGTCCATCGAGCCGTAATAGGGATTGGAGGCGGCATTGCAGACGAGGATATCGACCGGGCCGAGCTGCTCCTTGGTTCGGGCGAAAAGATCGGCAAGCTGTTCCTTGTCCGAGATGCTAGCCGCGATGGCGACCGCGCTCCCGGCACCGTGCTCGGCATTGATCGTCGCGGCGACTTCCTCGCAGGCGTCCTGCTTGCGGCTGGAAATCACCACCCGCGCGCCATGCGCGGCCAGCTCCTTGGCGATGGCCTTGCCGATCCCGCGGCTCGATCCGGTGACGATCGCGACCTTTCCGGTCAGGTCGAATAGGGACATTGTTCGTTCTCCTCTCAAGCGGTTTTTGGTTGGCTCGTCTTGCCGACACGATCGAGCGCTTCGCCCTTGGGCCGCATCAGACTTTCCTGGCTGACCGTAGCGACCAGCCGGCCTTCCTGCGAGAAGAAGAACCCGCGGTTCAGCCCGCGCCCGTTACCGGCCCAGGGGCTTTCGGTGGCGAACAGGTGCCAGCGGTCGAAATCGGGCGTCTCGTGAAACCAGATGGCATGATCGAGCGAGGTCGCCTGCACCGAGTCGCTGCCCGGCCGGATCGCGTGCGGGAGCATCGCATTGCGCAGGAACATCATGTCGGACGCATACGAGACCAAGGCCCGTTGCATGGCTGGTCCGGCGCCGGTCGGCTCGCGCATCCGCATCCACACGCCGGTGCGGGGCTCGCGCGGTTTGGCGCCGAACAGCGCGCCGGGATCTAGCGGCACGATCTCGATGGGCCGTTTCTGCAGCCGCTCGATCAGCGAGGAATTGGCTGCGCCGGAATTGTGCGCGTTCCAGCTCGCCAGGTTTTCGAGCGCAGCGTCGATGTCGAGCGCGAAGGGCGCCTCGGCCTGATGCGAGAAACCGGCCTCGGGCGCGTGAAACGAGGCGATCATTGCGCAGATCACGGTATCCGCCTGAACCGCCTCGACCCGGCGGGTGGCGAAACTGCGCCCTTGCGACAGGGTCGTTACCCGATATTCGACCGCGTCCTCGCGCGAGCCCGGCTTGAGGAAATAGGCGTGGAGCGAATGCGGCAGCCGCGCCCCCTCCTCTTCGGCGCAGGCCGCCATCAAACCTTGCGCGATGGCTTGCCCGCCGAACAGCCGCGGCCCCATCGCCGGCCCAGCCAATCCGGTCCAGCGCCCTTCACCCGCGGGCGCCACGGTCAGTATCGTTTCCAGATTTTCGATTGCTCGCCCCCTGATTAGTCTTGCCGGTTTCCCGTCGGAAATGCCCGAGGTGGACGATCGCGACGATCGCCCATGCCCGGAAACCTTTGTGCCGATCAGTTGAAGGTCTTGCCCGCCTCGGCCCTGCTGCGCAGGTAGTCGCAGACCGGCAGTCCGTACTTCTCGAGCCCGGAGACGACGGTATCGAGCCCGATCGTGTCGGCCCAGAACATCGGACCGCCGGTGTAGAGCGGCCAGCCATAGCCGTTGATCCATACGACATCGATGTCGCTGGCGCGCTGCGCCATGCCCTCTTCAAGGATCTTCGCGCCCTCGTTCACCATCGGATAGAGCAGCCGCTCCTCGATCTCCTGCTTGGAAACATCGCGCTGCGGCGTCCCGCTTCGGGTGGCGAAATCGGCGATGATCTGCTTGACCTCGTCCGAGGGCGTCCGCTGCCGGGCCTCGTCATAATCATAGAAGCCCTTCCCCGCCTTCTGGCCGAACCGGCCAACCGCGCACAGGGCTTCGCGGACTGTCGTGACCTTCGATGGATCGCGGTGCCAGCCGATGTCGATCCCCGCCAGATCGCCCATCTGGAACGGCCCCATCGGGAAGCCGAATTCGAGCAGCACATCGTCCACCTCCCAGTAATTCGCGCCTTCCATGATCAGCTGGTTGGCCTGTTCCTGGCGCTTGGACAGCATCCTGTTGCCGATGAAGCCCGGACACACGCCCGACACCGCGGCGACCTTGCCGATCGCCTTGGACAGCTTCATCGCGGTGGCCAGCACGTCGTCGCGGGTCTTGGCGCCGCGCACCACTTCGAGCAGCTTCATCACATTGGCGGGCGAGAAGAAATGCAGCCCGACCACATAGCCCGGTCGCTTCGTGGCGGTCGCGATCTCGTCGATATCGAGATAGCTGGTGTTGGATGCGAGGATCGCACCCTGCTTCACCGTCTCGTCGAGGGTACGGAACACCTCCTTCTTCACGTCCATGTTCTCGTAGACCGCTTCGATCACCAGATCGCACTCGGCCAGTTCGCCATATTCCAGCGTCGGCGTCAGCAGACCCATGGCGCTCTCGACCTGCTCGGGGCTCATGCGGCCGCGCTTGGCGGTGTTCTCGTAATTCTTGCGGATCGTGGCGGTGCCGCGATCGAGCGCATCCTGCTTCATCTCGAGGATGGTGACGGGAATCCCCGCCGAGAGGAAGTTCATCGCGATCCCGCCGCCCATGGTGCCGGCGCCGATGATGCCGACCTTCTCGATAGGAATCGGCTTGGTGTCGGCGGCCAGATCGTCGATCTTGTTGGCAGCCCGTTCGGCGAAGAAATAGTGGCGCATGGCGGCCGATTGCGTCCCGGTCATCAGCTTCGAGAACAGCGCCCTTTCCTTCTTCACACCCTCGGCGAAGGACAGCTCCCCCGCCGCCCTGACCGCTTCGATCCCGGCATTGGGTGCATCGAAGCCGCGCAGCTTACGGCCATTCTTCGCACGAAACTCGTCGAAGATGTCGGGATTGGCGACGCCGTCGCGATTGTTGTTCATTTCCGAAGTGCGCGGCACGGGTTTGCCGATCTGCGACTTTGCGAATGTCGCGGCCCCGCCAGCCAGATCGGCTTCGTCCAGCAGGGTATCGACCAGTCCGATCTTCTGTGCCTGTTTGGCCGAAACGGGATTGCCGATGACGACCAGCGGCAGCGCCGCTTCGGCTCCGACCAGCCGGGGCAGACGCTGCGTTCCGGCCGCGCCCGGGATCAGCCCCAGCTTCACCTCGGGCAGGCCGAGCTTGGCGCTCGGCACTGCGACGCGGTAATGGCAGGCCAGCGCGATTTCGCAGCCGCCGCCCAGCGCCGTGCCGTGGATCGCCGCGACGACCGGCTTGTCGCTTGCCTCGATGGCATCGCAGACCTCGGGCAGGCTCGGACCTTGGGGCGGCTTGCCGAATTCGGTGATGTCGGCTCCGGCGAAGAATGTCCGCCCCTCGCAGCGGATCACGATCGCCTTGATTGCATCGTCGGCGGCGGCTTGTTCGATCGCGGCCTTGAGGCCCTCTCGTACCGCCTGGCCCAGCGCGTTCACGGGCGGATTGTCGGAGGTGACGACGAGAATGTCGCCCTGTCTGCTGGTCGAGATCGGTGATGACATAATCTGTCTCCTTTATGCGTGGCTGTCGGTGAGCGCCGAGTAGATCAGCGTCTTGAGCTGTCGGCGGATCGGATAGGTCGAGGAGGGGTAGAGCTGGGTCATGAAGACCATGGTGATCCGCTCTACCGGGTCGACGAAGAAGGCGGTGGAGTAAGCTCCGCCCCAGTAATATTCGCCCTTGGTGGCGGGCATCAGCGTTTTCGCCGGATCGATCACCATGGCGAAGCCGAGCCCGAAGCCGGTACCGGCGTTGTACGCCTCGCTGAACAGGCTCTGGCTCATCTGCGTCAGGTCCGCACCGCCGGGCAAATGGTTGGTGGTCATCAGGTCGAGCGTCTTGGGGCTGACGATCCGCACGCCATCGAGCGCACCGCAGCCCAACAGCATCGAGCAGAAGCGGTGATAGTCGGCGATCGTGCCGATCAGTCCCCCGCCGCCCGACTGGAACTTGGCAGGCTCGACCAGCCGGCTTTCGGCGCCCTTGTCGATCAGGCGCGGCGGCTTGCCGGGGCGATAGCCGTAGCAATCGGCCAGCCGATCCGCCTTCGCGGACGGAACATGAAAGCCGGTGTCGACCATGCCGAGCGGCTCGAAGATGTGCTTCGCGAAAAAGTCGCCGAGCGGCATCCCCGAGAGGCGTTCGACGCAGACCCCCAACACATCGGTAGCGACCGAATAGTTCCATTGCGCGCCCGGTTCGAACTCCAGCGGGATACGCGCCAGCGTGCCGATGTATTCGTCCGAAGTGATCGCATTGCGCGAGAGGTCGAGCCGGGCATCGCGATAGGCGGCATCCACGCTGCTGCGGTTCTGGAACCCATAGGTGAGACCGGACATATGGTTCATCAGATCGACGAAGCGCATCGGGCGGCCGCGCTTCGCCGGTGCGAAGGGCAACGATCCTCCGCCGCCGGCATAGGCGCCCAGTTCGGCGAATTCCGGGAGCACGCGAGATACCGGATCGTCCAGCGCCACCTTGCACTGTTCGACCAGTTGCATGAAGGCGATCGAGGTGATCGGCTTGGTCATGCTGGCGATGCGGAACAGCGCATCCTCGCGCATCGCAATACCGTCGTCGCGCAAGGTCCCGCCATGGCCATAATGCACCGGTTGTCCGTCGCGCGCGACGAGGATCTGCGTGTTCTTGAGCCGCCCGGTGTCGAGATAGGCCTCTTTCAGAAACGCATCGATCCGCGCCAGCCGCGCGCCGTCGAACCCGAGTTCGTGCGGCTTGCCCAATTCCATCATCCTGCTCCTCTGCGCCCTGTCCGAGGTCCATACCTGGTATTCCGCCCGCGCAGAATACCTGTTTTTGTCGGCGTTTGAACCCTCATACCCTGGTTTTAGACACGAGCGGTTTCGTGCTTGCAACCGCGCGGAGCTTCTGCCTTAATCGCGACAAAATCGAGAATCACGGCCTGAAGCGCCGTTCGAGGAACTTTTATCATGGCAACCAAAGCACAGAATCTTGCGGCCGCGATCGACTGGGCGCCGCCACCCGGGTGGCCAGCGCGCAGCCGCGACGAATGCACCGCCCTGCTGACTGCCCCCGGTCAGCGGTTCGAGATGGAAACGATCGACATCCGCGGCGTGCCGACGCGGGTGTGGAAAAACGCACCACCAAGCCTGCGGGCGATCGCACTGCATGGCCAGACGCACGGGCAACGCGAATTCACCATCTACGAGGACGAGCGCGTCACCTACGATGCGTGGTTTCGCGCCGTCGCGGCGCTGGCTCATGAATTCCAGGCCTGCGGAATAAAGAAGGGGGACCGCGTCGCGCTGGCGATGCGCAACCTTCCCGAATGGCCGGTGGTTTTCTTCGCCGCGACCGCCATTGGCGCGATCTGCGTCCCGCTCAATGCCTGGTGGACCGGACCCGAACTCGCCTATGGACTGGCCAATTCGGGCACCAGCCTGCTGGTCTGCGACGCCGAGCGCTGGGACCGCATCCTTTCCCTTCGGGACGAATGCCCCGAGCTGAACACGGTGTTCGTCTCGCGCTGCGATGGCGAACCCGAGGGGGCGAAGCGGCTCGAGAACGTCATCGGCACCCCGCCGACTTATGCCGAGCTTCCTTCGGCTACCCTGCCCGATGTGGCCATCGGCCCCGACGACGACGCGACGATCTTCTACACCAGCGGCACCACCGGCAAGCCCAAGGGCGCGCTGGGCACGCATCGCAATCTGTGCAGCAATGTCCTCTCCAGCGGTTTCAACGCGGCCTGCGCCGTGTTGCGGCGCGGCGAGACGCTGCCCGACCCCGTGCCCAAGACCGGCCTGAACGTCATTCCGCTGTTTCACGTCACCGCCTGTTCGGCCGGACTGATGGGCAATATTGCGGCGGGCAACACGCTGATCTTCATGCATCGCTGGGATCCCGTCGAAGCGTTCGGGATCATCGAGCGCGAGAAGGTCAACTCCACCGGCGGCGTGCCGACCATCGCCTGGCAATTGATCGAGCATCCCGAGCGCAAGAATTACGACCTCTCTAGCCTCGAGGCGATCGGCTACGGCGGCGCGCCCTCCGCTCCCGAGCTCGTCCGCAAGATCCGCGAAGTCTTCGGCGCGCTTCCCGGCAATGGCTGGGGCATGACCGAGACCATGGCCACCGTGACCGGCCATTCCAGCGAGGATTATCTCAACCGTCCCGACAGCTGCGGCCCGCCCGTCGCGGTCGCCGATCTCAAGATCATGAGCGCGGATGGCACGCGCGAGTTGGGCGTGGGCGAGATCGGCGAATTGTGGGCCAGAGGTCCGATGGTGGTGAAAGGCTACTGGCGCAATCCCGAGGCGACGGCGGAAACCTTCATCGACGGCTGGGTCAGGACCGGCGACCTCGCGCGGCTGGACGAGGAAGGCTTCTGTTACATCGCCGACCGCGCCAAGGACATGATCATCCGCGGCGGCGAGAACATCTATTCCTCCGAGGTAGAGAACGCGCTCTACGACCATCCTGCCGTGACCGACGCCGCGCTGATCGGGCTCCCGCACCAGCAATTGGGCGAGGAACCCGCCGCCGTCGTCCATCTCGCCCCCGGCAGCCACGCCGACGAGGCGGAGTTGCAGCAATGGGTCGCCGAACGGCTGGCGAAATTCAAGGTCCCGGTGCGCATCGCCTTTTGCGCCGAAACATTGCCGCGCAACGCCAACGGCAAGATCCTGAAGAAGGACTTGCTGGCGCTGTTTCAGAACTAATCCCGCCGACGCTTGGCAGGTTTGCAATTGCTGATGTAAAGCCGGCGAAAGGGGGGCAAATGGCAAACGCGGGGGCAAAGAAGGGGGCAGACACGGGCAAGGAGACCAAGCGTTTTGGCGAGAAGCGTCAGGCGGTCATCCATGCCGCGTCGCGCTCGATCAACGAGGTCGGTCTTCAGGCGACCACCCTCTCCGGCGTGGCGCGCGCTATCGGGCTCAATGCGACCAGCGTGACCTACTACTTTCCGCGCAAGGACAGGCTGGCGGTCGCGGTTTATGAAGAGACGCTCGAGCGGCTCGAGGACATGGCGAGCGAGGCGCTGGCGCAAGGCGATCCGGCCGCATGCCTGCGCAAGTACATCGCGCTGCACGTCGCATTGCGGGGGCGTATCCGGCGCGGTGAGAGCGGGCTGATAACCTCGCTCTCGGAGATTCGTACCCTCGACGTGGAGGCTCGGGGACCCCTGCTCACGCGCTATCGGCAAATGGTAGACACCGTCCGGGCGTTCTTCGGTGAGCCGAGGTCGCACCATGAGCGGACCGTCTTTGCGGCGCGTACCTATGTGCTGCTCGAGGCGATGATGTGGTGGCCGGTCTGGTCGCTCCGCTATTCCTATCTCGATTTCCCCAGGGTCGAGGAACGCTTGTTCGACATCCTCGCCAATGGCTTGCCGAGCGCGGTGGGCCGCTGGCAGCCGCCCGGGCTGGCCGACACCGGATGGCGCTCGGACACCGGCTCGCTGCCGAGCCAGAACGACGAATTCCTCCGCGCCGCGACGGTGATGATCAACGAGCGCGGCTATCGCGGCGCCTCGGTCAATCGCATCGCCGAGGTTCTCAATGTCACGAAGGGCAGTTTCTATCACCATCACGAGGGCAAGGACGAGCTGGTCCTCGCCTGCTTTCAGCGCAGCTACGACCGGCTCTCCGCCGTGCAGATGGCGGGGCAGCATAGCGAAGGCGACTATTGGACCCGGCTGAGCGGCACCCTGGCCGAACTGCTCGACCTCCAATTTTTCGACGCCATGCCGCTGCTGCGGACGACAGCGCTGCAAGCGCTGGACAGCGAGCAGAAGGCAGATGTGGTCACCCGGTCCAACCGGCTGGCGCGCCGCTTCGCGGGGTTCCTGATCGACGGCATCGCCGATGGTTCGGTCCGGCCGATCGATCCGCTGGTCGCCAGCCAGGTGATCATGTCGACACTCAACGGGGCCTACGAAGCCCGCAATTGGGCCGCGCGGTTCGGCGATCCAGCCGGCGCGATCGAGACCTACGCCACGACACTTACCAGCGGCCTGCTCGCTCCGGTCGAAGAGCGGACCTGATCAGTCCGCCTCGCGCGGCTCGCGTACGCGCAGGATGAGCAGCACAAGCGACAGGCTTACCGCCCCCAGCACGATCGCGAACAACGGCGCGAAGCCGTAAAACGCCACCAGCACGCCCGCCAGCACCGGTCCCGCAGCAGCGATGGCGCCCTCGACAGTGGTGACGAAGGCCAGCCGCATCGGCGTGTCCTGCTGCTGCCCGAATTCGAGTACCATCGTGGTCGAGGCGAGCATCCAGCCCGATCCGCCCACGCCCAGCAGCACGAAGGCCGCATAGATCGGCGGCGCGCTGCTGCCGAAGACCAGGCACAGCACGCCGGCGATGCTGCAGGCCAGCGCCCCCGCGTACACGCGCTTGAAGCCATAGCGGTCGCCCATCGGTCCCCAGATCACGTTGGAGACCGTATCGGAGCCGAGGAAAACGAAGCTGAGCCCGCCGATCAGAGCGCCATCCAGCCCCAGCACCGATCCGGCATAGACGGTCCAGAACGGTCCGCCGACCCGGGCGAAGGTGGCGAGGCTCTGCACCACGAGGAAATTGGCGAAGCTGCGGTCCTCCAGCAGCTCCGGAAATTGCCGCAGCCGCTCGAACATCGGCATTTGCGGACGGGACACCGGCGCCGGGGGTTCCCGGATCATGGTCTTGAGCACCACCAGCCCGGCGCTGGTCAGCAGGAAGGCGAACAGGAAAGTGGTCGCATAGCCGTTGCCCAGCCACGCATCGGCGATGAAATAATTGCCCGCGACATAGGCAAGCACCGCCGCGATCAGGCCGCCGGCGAAGTTGCGATAGCCCTGCAAGCGCCCGCGTTTGCGGATCGGGATGAGCTTGCTCATCAGCATCTGGAAGGCGACCCGCTGCGCGCCCGTGAAAAAGCCGAGCAGCAGGAAACAGGCGAAGGTCGCCACCAGCAGCGCATTGTCGGTCAGGAACCAGGCCGCCAGCGCCAACCCCAGGATCATAAGCCGCATCATCGAGCCAACGCGGATGGCGTAGGGCAGGATGTGGCTGCGATGCTCGATCCGCGAGCCGCTGGCGATCGGGCTGATCGTCGCCCCCAATTGCAGCAGCGCCGCGCCCAGCCCAACCGCCGCAGTGCTGCCGGTGAGCATGATCAGATAGGCCGGGATGATGGTGGGGGCGTAGATCAGGCGGAACCCCGTCATCCCCAGCACACCATGGATGAAGTTCGCGCGAAAATTGCGCTTCAGGTTCTCATCGACGAAGCGCGCATGATCGGCCAGCGCGCGGGTGCGCGCGCTGGCCGGTGTATTCAGCCCCTCGGAATCCCCGAACGGCTCCAAATCCTCAATAGCCGGCTATGGTCGCGAAGCGGTTCTTGAGGAAGGATGTGCTGCCGAAGCTGGCTTCCAGAACGCGGGCGCGCTTGAGATAGAAGCCGACGTCGTATTCGTCGGTCATCCCCATGCCGCCGTGCAGCTGGACGCCTTCGCGGGTGACTGTGTGGAGAACGCGATTGGCTTCCGCCTTGGCGATGGTCGCCGCCCGGGCCACCCCGAACCCGCTGTCGAGCGCCTGCAGGCCGCCTTCGACCGCCGAACGCATCATCGCCAGATCGCCGAACAGATCGGCCATGCGATGCTGCAGCGCCTGGAAGGTCGCGAGCACCTGATTGAACTGCACGCGCTGCTTGAGGTAGTCCAGCGTGGTGTCGAACACCGCCTGCGCCATGCCGAGCATCTCGCAGGCTGTAAGGATCCGCGCCCGGTCGAGCACATCGTCCAGCAGGCTGTCGCCGCCGCCCGCCAGCCTGTCCGCCGCAGCGCCATCGAAGCGCACTTCGGCATGGCTGCGCTGATCGGTCAGCTTGCGGGTCGAAAGCGAAACGCCCTCGCCCTTCTCGACCAGATAGAGCCCATCCTTCGCCGCAACCACGAACAGATCGGCGCCATGCGCCTCGTGCACGAAGGCCTTGGTGCCCGACAGTTTCCCGCCCGACACGGTGGTTTCGATTTTCGCCGGATCGTGCCGCGGCCCTTCGTCGACCGCGAGCGTGCCGATCGCATCACCGCTGGCAAGCCGTGGCAGCCACTTCGCCTGCTGCTCCTCGCTGCCGCCCAGAAGGATTGCTGCAGCGGCGATGGTGCTGGTCACCAGCGGGCTGGCCGCCAGCGTTTTGCCCAGTTCCTCGACCACCAGCCCGGCCGAGAGCCAGCCGAAATCGGAGCCGCCGTGGTCTTCGGGGATGATCACTCCGACCCAGCCCATCTCGGCCATGGTCGCGTAGGCCTTCCGATCGAACGCTTCTTCGGTACCTCCGGCACGCACCTTGCGGAATTCGGTGACCGGACTTTCGTTGGACGTCCACTCGCGCGCCATGTCGCGCAGCATTTCCTGTTCTTCGTTGAGAACCGCCATGTTCCTGTTCTCTCTTTCTTACTGGTGGTCGAGCATGCCAAGCACACGCTTGGCGATGATGTTGTTCTGGATCTCGGTCGAACCGCCGTAGATCGTGGTGGCCTTGCCGAAGAGCCAGGCGCGCACGCCCGACAGCTCGGCTTCGGAAAAGCCTTCGCCTTCCCAGCCCAGACCCTGCAGACCCATGATCTCGATCATCAGCTCGGCGCGTTCCTGACCCAACTTGGTGCCCAGCTTCTTGAGCACCGAGCTGATCTCGGACACGCCGCCGGCCTTGCTTTCCTCGGTGGCGCGACGTGCGGTGAGCAGAAAGGCGCCCCAGCGGATCTCGAAATCCGCGATCCGGTCGCGCAGCACCTTATCGGCGATCTGCCCGTCGGCATCGGTCTCGACATACTTTTTGGCGATGTCGGCAAGGCTTGCACCCATCAGCCGGGCCATGCTTCCGCCGCCCGACAGATTGGTGCGTTCGTGCTGGAGCAGGCGCTTGCCGATGGTCCAGCCTTCGCCTTCCTTGCCGACGAGATTGTCCTTGGGCACCTTCACATCGGTGAAGAAGGTTTCGCAGAACGGGCTCATGCCACTGATCATCTGGATCGGACGGACCTCGACGCCGGGCGCATCCATGTCGATCAGGAGGAAGCTGATGCCCTTGTGCTTGTCGCTGCGATCGGTGCGCACGAGGCAGAAGCACTTGTCCGCCCATTGGCCGCCGCTGGTCCAGGTCTTCTGGCCGTTGACGAGGTAATGGTCGCCCTTGTCTTCGGCCATGGTCTGCAGGTTCGCCAGATCGGACCCGGCATTGGGTTCGCTATAACCCTGGCACCAGCGAATCTCGCCGCGGCAGATCGGCGGGATATGCTCGTGCTTTTGCTCCTTGCTGCCATATTCGAGCAGCGTGGGGCCGAACATCATCACGCCCATGCCGCCGATCGGGTTGAAGGCGCCGACCTTGGCCATTTCCTCGTTGAGAATGGCCGCCTGCTTGCGCGACAACCCGCCGCCGCCGTATTCCCTGGGCCAGGTCGGAGTTCCCCAGCCCCGCTCGCCTACCGCCTTGCGCCAGCTCTCCTGCGCCGGGCTTTCGTCGGCGGGGCCTTCGACGGAAGCGAGCGCATTGCCCTTGCCCTTGAGTTCGGGCGGGAAATTCTCGGCGAGAAACTGGCGCACTTCCTCGCGGAATGCCTCATCCCCGCCGTGGGGTTCGATCTGTGGCTGGGTAGCCATACCTCTTCTCCTTACGTTTCCGGCCGCCGGGCGGCGCGATTGAAAACCATGCGGACCTCATTGAGCCAGATGGGCCAATTCGTCCAGATCGAGCCCTTCGTGGCATCTGCGTTCAAAGGGTGTGGTCGATATCGCTGCAGCCTCAGCGAGCCGGCGATCCGAACGCGCCGTCGCGGATCGTCTGTTCTCGGGCTTCGGCCTCGCGCGCCCGCAATCGGTCGATGTTGTCGCGGTGGCTCGCCTCGGTGATCGGGTAAAACAGCAGGAACAGTGCGCCGATCGTCCAGAGTCCGAAAGAAGCGGGAATATAATGGATCAGCAGGCTCTGCTGCATCGCCTCGGTGACCAGATCCGGATCGAGGTTCGCCGGAAATTCCGACAATTCCAGCACTATACCGGCCACCAGAATGCCCAGACCGGTCGAACATTGCTGCATGAAGCTGGAGGCCGCGAAAAATACCCCCGCGGTGTGCTGGCCGGTCCGCACCGCATGGTCCTCCACCACATCGGCCAACATCGACGAAGTGTTGATCAGCGATATGGCGATCATCGCGCCATAAACCGCTCCGATCACGAACAGCGTCGGCAGCAACAGCGGGTGACCCGGCGGGAAGAACGCACCCAGCAATGTCAGGACCAGCGGCGAAAGGCCCAGCGTGATGCCCATCAGGGCCATCACCATCGAGGTGTTGCGCTTGCCGAGCCATGCGGAGAAGCGCGATGCCAACGGCGCGGCGATGGTGGCGGCGACGAGGCTGTCGATCGTCAGCAGGGCCAGCTGATCGGCCTGCAGCTTGAACACATAGGTGCCGAAATACAGCGTGGTCGCGGCATAAAGCCCGATCGCGGTGTATTTGAACACGCCGAAGCCGAAGATGGCGAGAAAGCCGCGATTGCGAAACGCGCGTCCCATTTCGCGCAGATGCGATTCCGGCACCGCGCCCTCGCCCGGTGCCGTGCGCTGGCGCAGGTATGGCACCCGCTTCAACGTGCCCAGCCCGCACACCAGGATCGCGGTGAAGATCAGGGCACCGCCCAAAAAGGCGAATTTCACATAGCCTTCGGGATTGAGCTGGCCGCGCGAGATCTCCGGCGTCGCGACGAAGAAGACCGCCAGGCTGAAAGCGGTGAAGCCGAAAGTGCCCGCATATCCGAACCAGTAGCGCAGTCCGAACAGCTTGGTTCGCGCGGCGTAATCGTCGGTCAGTTCCGGATTCATCGCGCTCGACGGAATCTCGAAGGCGCTGATCGAGGTCCGCGTCAGCGAGGCGATGGCGAAAATCCAGAAACCCATCTGCAGATCGGTCAGCCCGGCCGGCGGAAACCAGGCGAGAATGAAGAAGAACGCCGTCGGCAGCGCCGATCCGAGGATGAAGGGGTGCCGGCGACCGATGCGCGAGCGGGTCATGTCCGACCATCGCCCGATGAACGGGTCAGCGAACGCATCGACCAGTAGGGTCAGCGCGATCGCCGTGGAGACGATCGATGCGGGCACGCCGAGCACCTGATTGTAGAAGAGCAGCAGATAGGTCGAAAAGGCGGCGTTCTTGATGCCATTGGCGACCGCACCGAAGCCATAACTCAATCGCTGCGGCCTGGTGATGGGGGGAATGCTCTTGGAGGCGGTGTGCAACGACCGATCGCTCACTCGGCTGCCTCCACGATTTCCTCGATGGGATCGTACATTTCGCGTGCCCTGGCCCGACGATCGAGCAGTGAATGATGGGGGAAAACCGGGTCCGCGACGTCGCGATATTGGCGCAGATGCTGCTTCGCGACGGTGACCTTGTGAACCTCCGTCGGCCCGTCGGCGATCCCCATCACCATCGAGCCGATCAGGCTGCCGACGAAGGGCATTTCGTTCGATACGCCGAGCGACCCGTGGATGTGGATGCAGCGATGCGCGATGTCGTGATAGACCTTGGGCATCAGCGCCTTGATCGCCGCTATGTCCTTGCGCACCTTGCGATAATCCTGGTGCTTGTCGATCATCCAGGCGGTCTTGAGTACGAACAGCTTGAACTGCTCCAGCTCGATATAGCTGTCGGCGATCTGCATCTGGACCGCCTGATAATCGGCGATGGTGCCGGTGCGGGTCTTGCGGCTGACCGCCCGGCGGCTCATCGCGTCGAGCAGACGGCGACAATTGCCGACCGTCCGCATGGCGTGATGCACCCGTCCTCCGCCCAGCCGGGTCTGCGAAATGGCGAAGGCACCGCCCTGCTCGCCGAGCAGGTGATCCGCAGGAACCCGCACGTCGGTATAGCGGATATAGCTTTCCGAGCCGTCCTCCTGCCCGTAGACCCCGACATTGCGGATAATCTCGACACCCGGCGTATCGACCGGCACGATGAACATGCTCATCCGTTCGTGGCGCGGCGCATCGGGATCGGTCACCGCCATGACGATCAGGAAATCGGCCCATTTGCCATTGGTCGAGAACCATTTCTCGCCGTTGATCTTCCAGTGATTGCCGTCGATCTCCGCGCGGGTGATGAAAGCGGTCGGATCGGAACCGCCCTGCGGCTCGGTCATGGAGAAGGCCGATACGATCTCGTTGGTGAGCAGAGGCTGAAGATACCGTTCCTTCTGCTCTGCTGTCCCATAGTGTGCGATGATCTCGGCGTTGCCGGTATCGGGCGCCTGGCAACCGAAGACGATCGGCGCAAAGCTGGAGCCTCCCAGGATCTCGTTCATCAGGCCGAGCTTGACCTGACCGTAGCCCTGCCCGCCGAGTTCGGGACCGAGATGACAGGCCCACAGCCCCTTGGCTCTCACTTCCTCCTGCAGAGGCCGGACAAGCTCGTTTCGGCGCGGGTTTTTCACATCATAGGGGTGAATACCGAGCAGCCCCAGCGGCTCGACTTTCTCGCGCACGAAATCGTCCATCCAGTCGAGCTTCTCCTGAAACTCGGGGTCGGTTTCGAAATCCCACGCCACGCCTGATCCTTCCCGATGAACCGCCGTTTGCCGGCTGGCCCATCAGCCATACCCAATGTTTAGGATTAAGCAAGGCCCAGCGCTCTGGAGATCCGCGGATGATCGCGCTTGCGCTTCGCCCCTCGAATGATCCGATACGCACGTCCGGCATTCTCGTACCGGCCGAACGGGCGACCGCCGCGATCGGATGCCCGCAGCTGCATCCGCAAAGATGGCGCGATCGTCGAAGGGCCAGCGCTACGCAGATGGCGAAGGTACTGCGTCTATGAGCGCGACCGAACTCGCAACTAAATGAATCATCGGTATGTATTCACCCTTCACCCCTCTGACCGAGGCCGCATAGCCGCGGAACCGGTGCCGATCCGACGGAGCTCATGGCTCAGTCGAGCCAGTTAAGTTTCTAAAAGCTACGGAAACTCGGACTTCGGCATCTGGGATATCATGTTCGGAGGCGCACGAAGTCCCAGCTACTCGATCTGGTCGGAGTTATAATTACACAGACCGCATCTTGACACGCACGCCGGAGTCGCGTCATTTAAAAACTCGGTATGCGCGAAAAAGCGCAGCCGCGGGAGGAGAGGGACATGACAGGAAACAGGCTCGACCATAGCTGTGCACTGTGGGCGCTCGCGGCGGGGATCGCCTCGCTCACGCCAACCGTAGCTCTGGGGCAGGAGGCGGTCGAAGGCGCTCAAGGCCCGGTTATCAACGAACCGGGACCGGTGAGCGACGAGGACGACCGTACGATCGTGGTGACCGGTTCGCTCATCCGCGGAACACCCGAAGACAGCGCGCTGAACGTCTCGGTCTTCACGACCGAGGAATTCGCCCAGGAGGGAGTCACTTCGCCGCTCGACTTCATCAAGGATATCCCTGCGGTCGGTCCGGTCCTGGGAGATTCCAACCAGTTTTCCGCAGCCGCGCAGGGTCTCGGGGGGGTCGGCTCGCTAAACCTGCGCAACCTCGGGCCAACCCGGACGTTGGTGCTGCTCAACGGCCATCGCACGATCGTCTCCCCCGGCGACGGGATAGTCGACACCAATTTGCTTCCGCTGTTCGCTCTGGAGCGTGTCGAACTGCTGAAAGACGGTGCGGCCGTCACATACGGCTCGGACGCGGTCGCCGGCGTTGCCAATTTCATAACCCGCAAGAATTTCGAGGGAATCGAACTGCAAGGGGATTATCGCTTCATCCAGGACAGCGATGGCGACTACACCGCCAGCATCCTGGCGGGCCAGAACCTGGGCGAAGATGTGAACCTGCTGCTCGGCTTCGGCTATCGCCACCGTTCGCCGCTCGCCGCGATCGATCGCGACTACGCCAACCTGCCTTACGAGATCAATCCGGCCGGCTATTCGCTGGTCAGCAACCCGGCCACTTACTTCCCCGCCATCCGCACGACCGGACCGATCCGGAACAATCCCGCCGCCGCGCGGCGCCCGACGGTGGTGGCAGGCACTCCCTTCCAGGATGCCGGCTGCGCTGCGCTGGGCGGCACCCAGCTGTTCTCGGGCGGCACCACACCGCTGTGCGCCTACCAGTTCACAGACTACAACAATCTCGTCGAGGAGCAGGACTTCTACCAGGCCTTCGGCCAGTTGAATGTCGACCTCTCCAGCGCCGTGCGCTTCAACGCCGATGTCCTCTGGGCCCGCAGCGTGACGCGCACCGCCCTGTCGCCTTCCTATCCGTCGACGACGGGTCCCGCCGGTCCCGGAACGCAATTCAACTATTTCGTGCCCAGCACCAATCCCGGTTTTGCCGCATTCGCAGCGCAAACGGGGTTCCCGGCGACCACGGCGATCCCTGCCCCCTACGGCGCAGCGATCCTTCTCTATCGACCCTTTGCGCTCGGCGGCAATCCCCTGGCGGATTCGCCGTACGGCAACGAAAGCTTCGGCAAGAACAACAGTTGGCGGGTTTCTTCCGGCCTGGAATTCGATCTCGATTCCGAGCTCGTGGCCTCGCTGCAAGGCACCTATATCCAGTCGAGTTCGGAATCGCTCGTTCCGGACTATCTCCCGGTACGCCTGCAGAATGCGCTCGACGGCCTGGGAGGCCCCGACTGCAATGTCGCGACCGGTACGCCGGGCCAGGGCGGCTGTCGGTTCTACAACCCTTTTTCCAACGCCCTCGCGCTCAACCAGATCACCGGACAGACCAATCCCGGCTACACCGGCCCGGCGGGTCGAGCCAATGCCAACGATCCCGAATTGCTGCGCTTTCTGTTCGGCAACACGGGAACGCTGCAGCAGGAGCAGAACCTGATCGTCGACGGCCTGATCTCCGGCGGTCTGGGGGGACTGGACCTCGGCGCGGGCCCCGTGCAATTCGGGGTTGGGGCGCAGTATCGCTCGACCAATTTCGACACTCGTGGTCGCAACGACGAGGGTCTCTTTCTGAACGATCCCCAGCGCAATCCTTGTCGGATCCCGGGCGACACCACTTGCGCCGTACAGACGGGTCCCTTCGCCTTCCTCGGCCAGTCACGCAATATCGAACTGTTCAGCGACGTCTATGCGGTTTTCGGCGAAGTCCAGATCCCGCTGCTGGACGCGCTCGAGATCAATCTGGCCTTGCGATACGAAGACTATGGCGGCCAGACCGGCTCGACGCTCGATCCCAAGGGCAGCTTTCGTTTCGAAGCGACCCCGTGGCTGGTTCTGCGCGGCTCCGCCTCGACGACCTTCCGGGGTCCGCTGCCCAGCAACGTCTCGCCGACCACCGTTACCGCGCTTCAGGCGATCGACGCAGCCAACGGCGGCTTTCTCTCCGTCGACATCACAGGTGACCCCGCATTGCGACCCGAGAGCGCCTTTACCTACAATCTCGGTGCAGTGATCCAGAGCCGCAATTTCAACGCCTCGGTCGACTATTGGAGCTACGATTTCGAGGATGCGATCGCGCTGGAGGACGAGAACGCAATCGCCAGCGCGGTTGTACCGGAGCGCGGCGGTCTGGCCGATTGCAGCAATCCGCTTGCAGATCGCCTCACCTTTGCCAACGGCTGCATCCAGGGGGTCACGAGGGGCGCCGATCTCGCACGCGTCCAGACCTTCATCGTCAACAGCGCACCGGTGAAGACGAATGGCTTCGACTTCTCGGCCGACTACACGTTCTTCTTCGGCGAAAGTGCCTTCACATTGGGTGCGGCGGCAACCTGGACCTTGAATTACGACGTCGAGCCGCAAGTCGTCGAGGGGGTCGAAATTTCGGGCGCCTATGACGCCGTCGGCTTCGCCAATTTCGATCGCGCGCCCGGCACGATCTCCGAGGTGAAAGGCAATGCCTTCGCCAATCTCAACGTCGGCAATCTGAACGCCCGATACGTGTTCCGCTATGCGAGCGGCGTGACCGACGACCGGTGCCCCAGCGATGCACCATGCTTCGTGGCGACCGCTGGAACCAGCTTTGGCGATCGGACGACGGAAACCGATTTCGGGCGCGAGATTCCGGCGCTGCAACAACACGACTTCACGCTGCTCTACGATCTCGCGTTCGCCTCTGCCGAAGTGCAGTTGCAGGCGTCGGTCGAGAACATCTTCGACGAGGATCCGCCGGCAGCGCGATTCGAGCTGGGATACAATCCCTTCATCGGCACCCCGCTCGGCCGGACATTCCGTCTCGGAGCCAAGGTCCGCTTCTGAAGCTTCGCTGTCGAGCGGCGACGATCGCCCGGTGCTGCGCAGCACCGGGCATTGTTCTGCGTCGCTGACGGACAGAACCCCACGGGCGGTGATTGTCGCAGGAATAAAATGGATGCCCCGTGAGGATTCGAACCTCAATTGACGGAGTCAGAGTCCGTAGTCTTACCATTAGACG
>JAHJPT010000018.1 GCA_018819685.1 Alphaproteobacteria bacterium | reverse complement strand
GTTACGATTGGTGTTGTGATTGCTGTTCAAGGGAATCCGTCCTCACTTGTGGCGCGGCGCGAACCCCCGGGTTCGCCTATGGCCGCATGCCCCCTTGCGCACCTGCCCCGGGGCAAGCCGCCTCTCCCTTCTCATGCATGGTATGCGGGGCCTGAACCTCGCACCAGAACTGCAATTTAGGAGCTTGAACCACCGGGACGGACACGCCGCGCTCCGAGGGTCTGGTTAGAGAGGTAAGGGCTGCGGAGGGCTTTGCCAAGCCTTTTATGTCAACAACAGGGCACGGGGGCGGCCCGCGAGATCGCGATGGAGCGCGGCGGCGAAACCGGCGGCGGCGGCAAGGCGCTCCACCGCCTGCGCCTGGCTCGCGCCGATCTCGAGGATCGCGGCCCCCCGCTCGCTCATCAGACCGCGCAGGGCGGGGATGAGGATGCGATAATCGTCGAGGCCTTCGGGGCCCGCGAACAGCGCCGCGGCGGGTTCGTGATCGCGGACCGAAGGCGCGAGATCGGCCTTGTCCTCCACATAGGGCGGATTGCACAGCACGAGGTCGAACCGGCCCAGCGGCTGCGCCCAGCCCTCCTCGCGCCAGCTCGCATGGTGCAGGACGGCCCTCTCGCCCATCCACAGCGCCGCCGCGTTCTCCCGCGCGACCGCCAGCGCGGCTTCGCTGGCATCGATGGCGACCCCTTCGGCTTCGGGCCACAGCGACAGCGCGGCGAGCAGCAGCGCACCGGTGCCGGTGCCCAGATCGAGGATCCGCGCTGGCGATGGGCGGGTCGCGAACCAGTCGCGCGCGGCCTCCACCAGCGTCTCGCTGTCGCCGCGCGGGATCAGCGTGGCGCGGGTGACCTTGAGATCGAGCCCGTAGAATTCCTGCCGTCCGAGGATATGCGCCACCGGCTCGTGCCCCGCGCGGCGGGTGACCAGCGCCGCGAAACGCGTCGGTTCGGGATCGCGCATGTGGCGCAGCAGCAGGTCGGAGCGGGTGACGCCGAGCGCGTGGGCCATCAGCAGTTCGGCATCGAGCCGCGCGGTGTCCGAACTCGCCGCCAGTCGCTCGGCCGCCTCCCGAATTGCGCCGCCGACCGTGTTTGCAGCCAAATTCACTCGGCCATCGCCGCCAGCCGCTTGGCCTCGTCCTCGCCGATCAGCGCATCGATCAATTCGCCCAGGCCCGGCCCGGCGATGATCTCGGGCAGCTTGTGCAGCGTCAGCCCGATGCGGTGATCGGTGACCCGGCCTTGCGGGTAATTGTAGGTGCGGATGCGCTCGGAACGGTCGCCGCTGCCGACCATCGCCTTGCGCGCCTCTGCCTCGGCGCCCTGCGTCGCCTCGCGCTGCGCCTCGTAGAGCCGGGAGCGCAGCACCTGGAGCGCCTTTTCCTTGTTCTTGTGCTGGCTGCGTCCGTCCTGGCAGGTGACCACAGTGCCGGTGGGAAGATGGGTGATCCGGATCGCCGAATCGGTGGTGTTGACGTGCTTCCCGCCCGCCCCGCTGGCGCGGTAGGTGTCGATCTTGAGGTCCTTGTCCTCGAGCTGGACATCCACTTCGTCCGCTTCGGGCAGCACCGCGACGGTGGCCGCCGAAGTGTGGATCCGTCCGCCGCTCTCGGTCTCAGGGACGCGCTGGACGCGGTGGACCCCGCTTTCGAACTTGAGCTTGGCGAAGACGCCTTGCCCGGCGACATTGGCGACGATTTCCTTGAACCCGCCGACCTCGCTCGCGCTCATGCTGACCGGTTCGACCTTCCAGCCGTTCTCGGCGGCGTAGCGTTCGTACATCCGGAACAGGTCGCCCGCGAACAGCGCCGCCTCGTCGCCGCCGGTGCCCGCGCGGATTTCGAGCATGGCGGGCTTGGCATCGGCGCTGTCCCGCGGCAACATGGCGAGCGCGAGCTGGCGCTCGGCCTCGGGCAGGCGGGTGCGGATCGCGGCCAGCTCCTCTTCCGCCATCGCGCGCATTTCGGGGTCGGCGAGCATCGCCTCGAGCTCGGCCAACTCCGCGCGCATCGCCTTCGCCTCGCCCGCGATCCGGGCGACCGGCTCCAGCTCGGCATAGTCGCGGCTGGCCTGGACGAAGGCCTCGCCCTCGAGCGTACCGCTCGCCATCCGCGCCTCGAGTTCGGCGAAGCGATGGGTGATCTGGTCGAGACGTTCGAGCGGAATGGTCATGCGCGGTGCGCCCGATGCGGGTGACACAGGGTGACGGGGGTGTCACCCGCGCCCGGGCGGAGAGGGTGACACAGGGCGACAGGGGTGTCACCCACATCCGACAACGATATATTCTTATAGAACAATAACATAAGCGGGGTTTTCATGGTCGTGGGTGACAGATCGGGGGGTGACGGTTCCTCCGCCAGCGAGCGAGTTGCCCAAGCGAGGGGTCGGAATGTCTTCGCACCCGGCAATGCCAAACCTGCCGCGTGTAGGAAAGGTGTTTCGCCGTGCCCTCACAAGCGGGACCCCGGATCGAGTCCGGGGTGACGAGTGGGTCGGATGGGCGTGGCGGCGCACCCAACCTCTCCAACCCGTCATGCTGAACTCGTTTCAGTATCCAGCTTGCCCCCATAACGGTGGGCGCGCGAGGAGGAATGGACCCTGAAACAAGTTCAGGGTGACGGGTGGGCTCGGGGTGACGGGTGGGTTCGGGGTGACCGTCGAGTTCAGGGCGACGATTTCCTCTTCGCCAGCGCCGCGACGATCCTGGCGGTATCGCCCTCACCGGAAATGCCGTGATAGCCGCGCTCGTCCACGCGCAGGATGTGCTGCGGGTCTTGTTTTACCGCCTTGTCGTAGCGCTTCTTCGGAGAGCCTGTGGCCATGATATCGGCGACGATCCCGCCTTCACGAAGGCTGGCCACCAATTCTATCGCATCCGCCATCCCTGCATCGTTCTCGACGAGAACCATCGCTTCGAGACGGTCCGGCGCCTTCTCTCCCACCAGCATCGCCAGCCGCTCGATACCCGCAGCCCAGCCGACTGCGGGCGTTGCCGCGCCGCCCAGCGATTCCATCAGCCCGTCGTAGCGCCCGCCGCCGAGCACCGTGCTCTGGCTGCCGAGCGCGGCGGCGGCGGCGCTGCCTTCGTCGGGGACGAATTCGAAGGCGGTGTGGCGGTAATAGTCGAGCCCGCGCACGAGGCTTTCGGCGCGTTGCCACTTCACTCCGGCCGCATCCAGCCCGCTCGTCACCGCCTCGAAGAACCGCCGCGCCTCGTCCGACAGGAACTGGTCGATCTTGGGCGCATCGGCGACGAAGCGCTGATCGCGGCGGTCCTTGGAATCGAGGATGCGAAGGGGGTTCTTCTCCAGCCGCTCCTGCGAATCCTCGGACAATTCGTTCTTCACGGCGCGGAAATGCTCCACCAGCGCGGCGCGCCACGCCTCGCGGCTGTCGCCGTCGCCCAGAGTGTTGAGCTGCAGCGTCACGCCGGTAATGCCCAGCTCGCGCAGCAGCTGGTCGGCCATCGCCAGCAGTTCGACATCGGCCTGCGGCTCGCCCGCGCCGACGATCTCGGCGTCGATCTGGTGGAACTGGCGGTAGCGGCCCTTCTGCGGGCGCTCGTAGCGGAACAGCGGGCCGTGGGTCGCGAGCTTGAGCGGGGCGTGCTGTTGCCAGCCGTTGGTGAGATAGGCGCGCGCGATCCCGGCGGTGAATTCGGGCCGCAGCGTGAGGCTCTCCCCGCCGCGATCCTCGAAACTGTACATCTCCTTGGAGACGATATCGGTGGTCTCGCCGATCGAGCGGGCGAAGACCTCGGTCTTTTCGAACACCGGCATTTCGGCGCGGCGGAAG
>JAHJPT010000231.1 GCA_018819685.1 Alphaproteobacteria bacterium | reverse complement strand
GGTCGGTGCCGAGGATCTCATGGAAGACATGCAGAACGGCAATCTGGACTACGACCGCGTCATCGCCACCCCCGACATGATGGGTGTCGTCGGCCGGCTGGGCAAGCTGCTCGGCCCCAAGGGCCTGATGCCCAACCCCAAGCTGGGCACCGTGACCCCGAACGTGGAACAGGCCGTGAAGGACGCCAAGGGCGGCCAGATCGAGTTCCGCGTGGAAAAGCAGGGCATCATCCATTCGGGCATCGGCAAGCTGTCGTTCGACGACGCCGCGCTCAAAGCGAACTTCGCCGCGATGACCGACGCGATCGTCAAGGCCAAGCCGAGCGGCTCGAAGGGCAAATACGTCCGCAAGATCTCGATCACCTCGACCATGGGCCCCGGGCTCAAGGTCGATCTGGCCGAAGTCGAAGGCGCCTGATTTGAGGAGCCGCTGTCCCGGTTCGCGCCGGGGAGTGGCGAATTACAGCAAGGGGCCGGGGGGAAACCTCCGGCCCTTTTGCTTGGGGCGCCGCCGGCTTTCGGGGAACCGGGCGGAAAAATCGCGCGCTTCGACCGTTGGTGGGGTGAAACCAGGAAGGACACACCATGGAACCCGTACTCGCCGCCGCCACCGTCATCGGCCCGATCCTGCTGCTCGCTGCAGTGATCTGGGCGTTTCTGCGCAACCGCCGCGCCAGCCGCAGCAACGAAGCCCGCGCCGAACGCGGCGCACGCGAGCTGCGCCACGATATCGAGGACCGGCCGCGCAAGGATATCGATCTCTAGCCGACCCGGGGAGGGCGCGCGCGGATCAGCCGTAGAGCGTGTTGGAAGCCAGCTGCTCCGCGATCCGCAGCGTCTCCGCGACCGGATCGGCGGGCGCCAGCGTCTCCGCCGGGTCGAGCGCGACCACCGTGGGCGGATCCTGGGCATAGGTGCCGGTGCGCACGCCCTTCATCCGCGCCACCGCCTCGCACAACCGCTCGAACCGGCGGCGGACGATGCGGTTGACCTTGCCGCGCCGGCGGTTGACCAGCTCGAAGCTGTGCGAGACCATCGTGAAGCACGGCTTGCCCGCGTCGCGCGCATGGCGCAGCGCGCGCACCATCTCGCGCGCCGAGAGCGCGGTGATCTGCGCGTGGCGCAAGCCTCCGCCGACCGTTGCGATGCAGCCGATCGGGACCTCGATCACGCCTTCGTGGCGCAAGGGCACGCGGTCCTCCGGGCTCAGCGAGATCGCGCAATCGCCCCCGGCGATGCCCGGCGTGTGGCTGGTGTCGTAGGCGATCCCGCATTGGGCCAGCGCGCGCAGCGTGGTGTCGTTGGCGCCGTAATTGCCCGCGCGGAACGCCACCGGCGGCGCGGCGCCCGCCGCGACCAGCGTATCGCGCGCCCAGTCGATCAGCGCGCATTGCTGCTCGAAGGTGAAATCCTTGATGTTGCGCCCCGTCGCACCGCCGGTCGCGCGGGCCAGCGGATGCACCGCGCCCGCCAGTTCGAGCCATTCGGTGTGGATGTGCAATTGCACGTCGTGCCCGCGCTCGAGGATCGGGCCGACCACATCCTCGACCGCGGCGACGCCCCACAGCAGCGCCGGCATCGGATCGACGAAACACACCCCGCGGTGGCCGTGGCGGTTGAACATGTCGAGTTTGTAGCCCAGCCCGTATTCGCCCGCCTCGGTCTGCCCCGATACGGCGGCGGCGAAGTTGCGGGCGCGGCAATCGGGCCCCCGTTCGCGGACCATTCCCGACGAATATTCGGTATCGATGGTGATATAGGCCAGCATGTCGGGCGGGATCGGTAGCATTATTTCATCGCGAGGGGAATTGGTCGGAAGCAGGCGCGGGTCGGGCGGACAATTGCCGGGTGTAGAACCAGCCCAGCGCGATCAGGCTGGCGCCCAGCGCCGCGAAGGAGGCGATCCGCAGCAGCCCGCCCAGTTCGGCGGCATCGATCGCGAACACCTTGACCACCGCGGCCAGCATCAGCACCAGCGAGCCGATCCGCCAGCTGCGCTGCTCCAGCCGGCTGCCCAGCAGCAGGAACCCCAGCGCCAGCACGATCCCCACCAGCGAGCGCAGCAGATCCTCGGTCTCGCCCAGCGGCACCGCGGCAGGCAGCGCCCCCGCATAGGTCTGCCGCAGCAGCGCGATCGCGGCGAGGGTGGCGAGCGCCATGATCGCGGCGTCGAACCACGGCCGCAGCCTCTCGCCCGACCAGCGGCGCAGCAGCCAGGCCGCCGCGATCGCCACCGCGAAACCCGCGCCCAGCCAGTTCGCCAGCACCGCCGCGCCCACCGCCTGCCGCGCGAACAGCGGGTTGTGCCACAGACAGGTGAAGACCACGAAATGCGCCAGCGCGGCGGCGGCGAACCCCCTTGCCAGCGCCATGTTGCTGCCAAGCCGCGGTACCCCCGCCGCCGCGAGCCCCGCCGCGCCCAGCAGCGCGATCTGCCACACCGTGCGCTCCGCCATGCCGAACTCGATGAAGCGCGCCAGGCTATCGATCGCGAAGACCTGCTTGTAGAGCGTGTGGATCACCACCAGCAGCAATCCGGCGGCCAGCCCTTGCACGCGCCAGCTCGTGCCCGGCAGAACCGGTGCGCGCAGGCGCAGCGCCGCCAGCCCCGCCAGCGCAGCCAGCGCCGCCGCGGGGGGAAGCAGATAGGCCAGCGCCTCGCGCCAGCCCGGCGTATCGCCGAGCATGAACGGCTCGCCCACCAGCGCCAGCGCGCCCGCGCCGAGCCATTCGCCCAGCGGGTCGAGCGCCCACAGCAGCGCGATGGCGAGCAGCGTCAGCC
>JAHJPT010000230.1 GCA_018819685.1 Alphaproteobacteria bacterium | reverse complement strand
ATGTGCCGGGCCTGCAGCACCCCCTCGGCTGTCAGAGAGCCGCCTGCGGTCCGGCCAGATAGAATATGCCCGAGGTGTGCGTGCGCCGCATGCCTGATCAGTAGGATGGTGGCTGTCATTGGCGCTCGATGGTTCCCCTTGGCTAAGTAGAAGCTTCCTCCCGAATGCTTCGCTGCCAGTCAAGGTTCCCTGCCGAAACGAAAATTTCAAGCATCAGCGGGAACAAACAAGAAGAAGGGTCATTCGAGCGTCATGATAACGCCAACTGAACGCGAACGCAAAATAACCAATGTTAATTAACATTTGTTATTTAGTCATCCAGGTAGGTGGCAGGCCCAATAGCGGCCCGTAACAGGGTGCCTATTGGTAAGACGCGAACTACGAATTCTGTGGGAGAGAGGATTGACTGAGCGTATTCTGGTCACCGGCGGTGCCGGATTCATCGGCAGGGCAGTATGCCGCGAACTCCTCGAGCGGGGCCATCGGGTCCGGGTGCTCGACAGCCTGATCGAGCAGGTGCACGGCAAGGACGCCCGAACCGCTCCGCTTCCCGACGAGGTCGAATTCGTCCACGCCGACGTGCGCAACGGAGACGCGGTCGCCAGCGCGCTCGAGGGCAGCGACAGTGTGATCCATCTCGCCGCCGAAGTCGGGGTCGGCCAGTCGATGTACGAGGTGGAGCGCTATACTTCCACCAACGACGTCGGCACCGCCGTGCTGTTCGAAAGGCTGATCGATCATCCGGTCCGCAGGGTGGTCACCGCCTCGTCGATGAGCATCTACGGCGAAGGCCTCTATCGCAACGCCGACGGAGCGATGGTCGAAGACGCCGCGCGCAGCACGCTACGCGACGGGCAGGCCAATTGGGAACCGCTCGACGCGCAGGGGCGGTCGCTGTGGCCGATGGCCACGCCCGAATGGAAGCGGCCGAACCTCTCGTCGATCTACGCGCTCAACAAATACGTGCAGGAGCAGATCACCCATATCATGGGCGCGCCTTACGGCATCGAGAGCGCCTGCCTGCGATTGTTCAACGTCTATGGCCCGGGCCAGGCGCTCTCCAACCCCTATACCGGCGTACTCGCGATCTTCGCCTCGCGGCTGCTCAACGGGCAGCCGCCGATGATCTTCGAGGACGGCGAGCAACGCCGCGACTTCGTGCATGTGCGCGATGTGGCGCGGGGTTTTGCCGATGCGCTGTTCCATCCCGATGCTGCGGGCGGCACCTTCAACATCGGATCGGGCCACGACCGTTCGATCGCCAGCGTCGCGCGCGACCTTGCGCAAGCCATGGGTCGCGAGGGGCTGGAGGCGGATATCGTCGGCAAGGCCCGCACGGGCGATATCCGGCACTGCTTCTGCGACACGACGCTGGCGCGCGAAACGCTTGGCTTCGAGGCGCGCGAAGGCTTCACCCAGGGCCTGACCGAACTGGCGCAATGGGTCGCCGAGCAAAGTGCCGAGGACCGGGTCGGCGAAGCGCGCAGCGAACTCGAACGGCGCGGGCTGGTGGCATGAGCGGCGGAGGGAACGACACCGTTCTGGTCACCGGGGGCGCGGGCTTCGTCGGTTCGAACCTGGCTCATCGCCTTGCACAGCGCGGCCACCGCGTCCGCGTGCTGGACACGCTGGGCCGAGCGGGGGTCGAGCAGAACCTCGACTGGCTCTGCGCCGCACATGGCGACCGGATCGAGCCGGTGATCGGCGACGTCCGCGACCGGACGGCGGTCGCCAAGGCTGTTCGCGGCGCGGATGCAGCCTATCATCTTGCCGCGCAGGTCGCGGTGACCACCAGCATGGTCGATCCGCGCGACGATCTCGAGGTCAACGTGGCCGGCACTTTCAATCTGCTCGAGGCTATCCGCGCCGCGAACCCCTCCGCGCCGGTCATCTATGCGTCGACCAACAAGGTCTATGGCGATCTCGGCTCGCTCGCGGTCTGCGCCGGCGAGCATGGCTATGCTCCCGTCGATGCCGCCATCCGTCGGCACGGCGTGTCGGAAGATCAGCCGCTCGCCTTCCACACGCCCTACGGCTGCTCGAAGGGTGCCGCGGACCAGTACGTCCTCGACTATGGTCGGAGCTTCGCGATGCGCACGGCAGTGCTGCGGATGAGTTGCATCTATGGCGAGCGGCAGATGGGCACCGAGGACCAGGGATGGGTCGCGCATTTCCTGATCCGCGCGCTTGCCGGCGAGACCATCACCCTGTTCGGCGATGGCGAGCAGGTGCGCGACGTCTGCGACATCCGCGATACCTGCGACGCCTACTTCGCCATGCTGGATCGCATCGATGCGGTCGCGGGCCGCGCCTTCAACTGGGGTGGCGGGCCCGACAATGCGATCAGCCTGCTTACTCTCATCGAGGAGATCGGCCGGATTACCGGGCGACGCCCACCGGTGGACTTCGCACCGACCCGCCCGGGCGATCAGCTGTGGTTCGTCGCCGACACGCGCCGCGCCGAGCGCGCTCTCGGCCTCGGGCCGCGAATTGGCTGGCGCGACGGGGTGCGCGATCTCGCGGACTGGCTGCAGCGGTCCCGCGCTGCGGCGAATGCCCAGATCGCCTCCTCCGCAGCGGCGCGAGCGACCGCATGAAAGCGGCCTATCCCCTCCATATCCTCATGACCGCCGATGCCGTTGGCGGCGTATGGCAGTATGCGCTTACGCTGGCTTCCGAACTGGCGGACTGCGGCCACCGCATCACGCTCGCGGTGCTCGGCCCGGCTGTCAGCGTCGAGCAGCGTGAGCAGGCGGCTGTAATCTCCGGCCTGTCCCTGCTGGAAACGGGCCTCGCGCTGGACTGGCTGGCCGATGGACCCGAGCCGGTCGAGCAAGCGGCCCGCGAGCTCGCCGATCTGGCGAGGCGGCGCGGTGTCGATCTCGTTCATTGCAACAGTCCCGCGGTGATGGCGGCCGCCCCCTTCCCGATTCCCGCTGTGGCGGTGGCGCATGGCTGCGTCGCCACCTGGTGGCGCGCCGCCCGTGACGAGCCCCTAGACCCGCAATTCGACTGGCACGCGCGGATGATGCGCGCGGGACTTCGCGCGGCGGATGCCGTGGTGGCCCCGAGCGACAGCTTCGGGCAGACCCTTCGCGAGACCTACGGCCTCTCGCAGGTGCCGATCGTCGTCCACAACGGGCGCGCGCCGCTCGGCACCGGCGACCGCATGCACCAGCTCGATGCAGCGCTGACCGTCGGGCGGCTGTGGGACCCGGTGAAGAACGCCCGCGTTCTCGATCGCGCCGCCGCACAGATCGAGGGCGCGTTTCTGGCTGCGGGTACCCTGCGGGGGCCCCATGGCGAGGAATACGCGCCGCAGAACCTCCAGTGCCTGGGTCACCAGAGCGAAGCGGCCCTCGCGCGATTGCTGGACTTGAAGCCCGTCTTCGTCTCGGCGGCGAGCTTCGAGCCGTTCGGGCTGGCGGTGCTGGAGGCGGCCTCGGCGGGTTGCGCATTGGTGCTGTCCGACATCCCGACGTTCCGCGAATTGTGGGAGGGAGCGGCGCTGTTCGTCGACAGCGAGGATTCGGCGGGCTTCGCCACCGCGATCGCCTCGCTGATGAATGATCGCGACCGGCGCAATGCGGTGGGCGCGGCGGCGCGCGAGCGGAGCGCCCGCTACACCCCTGCCGCCAGTGCCGAGCGGATGATCGCGATCTACCAGGCGGCGCTGGCTGCCCAAGAGGTGGCGGCATGAAGATCGCCTATTTCACCCATTCGCTGCAATCGTGCTGGAATCACGGCAATGCGCATTTCCTGCGTGGATTGCTCGACGAGCTGACGATGCGCGGGCACGCGGTGGAAGCCTTCGAACCGCAAGGCGCGTGGAGCCTGGAGAATCTGCTTCGCGATCACGGCGACGAAGGTCTCGCTGCGTGGCGCAAAAGCTATCCTCGTCTCTCGTCCTCGGTCTATTGCGAGGATGCCGATCCGGCCGAGCTGGCTGCCGATGCCGATCTGGTGATCGTTCACGAGTGGAACGATCCGGCTTTGATCGCGCGGCTGGGATTGGCGCGCAAGCGCGGTGGCGGCTTCCGCCTGCTGTTCCACGACACGCATCACCGCGCAGTAAGCGCGCCCGAGGAGATGCGCGCCTTCGATCTTTCGGGTTTCGACGGCGTGCTCGCCTTCGGGGAAGCGCTGTCCGAGGTTTATCGCGACTGGGGCTGGGGCGACCGGGTGTGGACCTGGCACGAAGCCGCCGACACCCGCCGGTTTCATCCCCCAGCGCAGGAAGTGGAGCGCGAGGGGCTCGTCTGGATCGGCAATTGGGGGGACGACGAACGCAGCGAAGAGCTCGCCCGTTTCCTGCTGGAGCCGGCACAGTCAGTCGGGCTCGGGCTGGACATCTACGGAGTGCGCTATCCGCGGGAAGCGCTGGAGATGCTGGAGCGCTACGGCGCCCGCTATCGCGGCTGGGCGCCCAACGCGCAGGCGCCGACGATCTTCGCGCGCCATCTGGCGACCGTCCACGTCCCCCGGCGGTACTACGCCCAAACTCTCCCCGGCATCCCGACCATCCGCGTCTTCGAGGCGCTGGCCTGCGGCATCCCGCTGGTCTCCGCCCCGTGGGACGATGCCGAGCATCTGTTCCGCCCCGGCGAGGACTATCTGGTCGCGCGCGACGGTGCCGAAATGGTCCGGCACCTGCGCGCGCTGCAGGAAGATCCCGATCTGCGCCGCACCCTTCTCGCGAGCGGCCTGGAAACCATCCGCCGCCATCACACCTGCGCCCATCGCGCAGACGGATTGTTGAACATCGCCGACGAGCTGGGCTCGCACGGCGATGCGAGGATGATTGCATGAAGATAGCATTCTACGGATCCAGCATCCTGTCCGCCTACTGGAACGGCGCGGCCACCTACTACCGCGGAATCCTGCGGGCTCTGGCCGATCGCGGCCATACGATTACCTTCTACGAGCCCGATGCCTTCGACCGCCAGCAGCATCGCGACATCGAGCCGCCCGAATGGCTTCGCTCGGTGGTCTATCCCGCGACCCAAACGGGTCTCGACAGCGTTCTCGCCGAAGCCGGCGGGGCCGATATCGTGGTCAAGGCGAACGGCGTCGGGGTGTTCGACCGTGAACTGCTCGAAGGGGTGTTGCGGCATGCCAATCGCCGCGCGCTGACGATCTATTGGGACGTCGATGCCGCGGCGACGCTCGACGAGATGCGACGCGATCCCTCGCACCCGGTCCGCGAGGCGCTGCCGCGGCTCGACGCCGTCTTCACCTATGGCGGGGGGCCGCCGGTGGTCGAGGCCTATCGCGGGTTCGGCGCGAAGCGCTGCGTGCCGATCTACAACGCGCTCGACCCGGTGACCCACCACCCCGTCCCCGCCAAGCCGCAGTTCGCCTGCGACCTGGGATTTCTCGCCAACCGGCTGCCCGACCGCGAGGCGCGGGTCGAGGAGTTCTTCCTGCGGCCCGCCCAGCTACTGCCGCAAAGCCGCTTCCTGCTCGGCGGCAATGGCTGGAGCGACAAGGCGCTGCCCGCCAATGTGCAGGCGATCGGCCATGTCGGAACCGGCGATCACAACGCCTTCAACTGCACGCCGCGCGCGGTGCTCAACGTGGCCCGCGATTCGATGGCCGACGTCGGCTTTTCGCCCGCAACACGCGTGTTCGAGGCGGCGGGTGCGGGAGCATGCCTCATCACCGACGCATGGGAGGGGATCGAAATGTTCCTCCAACCCGGAGAAGAAGTCTTGGTTGCCCGCGACGGCAAGGATGTCGCCGAAATCCTCGCCAGCCTGGAGCGAGAGCGCGCCGAAAGCATAGGGGCGGCCGCCCTGGATCGGGTTCTGGCCGAACACACCTATGAACTGCGCGCTGTCGAGGTCGATGCCGCCTTCGACGAATTGCACGCCCGGGAGACGGTGGCATGAAGCTCGTCGTGCTCGGCCTCAGCCTGTCCTCTTCATGGGGAAACGGCCACGCAACCACATTCCGCGCCCTGCTCGGCGCATTCGCGGCGCTGGGGCATGAGGTTCTGTTCCTCGAACGCACCCAGCCCTGGTACGCCGAGAACCGCGATCTGAGCGACCCGGATTTCTGCCGGCTGGCCTATTACGACGACCTCGCCGCACTCGCTCGTTGGCGCGAACAGGTGAGCGCGGCCGACGCCGTGATGGTCGGCTCCTATGTTCCGGACGGCGTGGAGGTCGGCCGCTGGGTCCAGAATACCGCTCGCGGGACGACCTGTTTTTACGATATCGACACGCCGGTAACCCTCGTCAAGCTAGCACGCGGCGATTACGAATATCTGTCGCCCGAGATCATCCCGGGCTACGACATCTACTTTTCCTTCACCGGCGGACCGACACTGGCCCGGCTGGAGGAAGAATTTGGCTCGCTATGCGCTCGGCCGCTCTACTGCTCGGTCGACACGCGGCGGTACCGTCCACTCGACGTACCGACGCGCTGGGATCTGTCCTATCTCGGCACCTACAGCCCCGACCGGCAACCCACGCTCGATCGCCTGCTGCTCGAACCGGCCCGCCGGCGCCCCGACTTGCGCTTTGTGATCGCCGGTCCGCAATATCCCGACAGCCTCGAATGGCCCGCCAATGTCGAGCGGATCGCGCATCTTCCGCCCTCGGAACATCCGGAGTTCTACGCCGCTTCGCGCTTCACGCTGAACGTCACCCGCGCGGACATGATCGCAGCCGGATGGTCGCCCTCCGTGCGATTGTTCGAGGCGGGCGCCTGCGCCACGCCGATCATCTCGGACCGCTGGCAAGGTATCGACAGCATCTTCGAGCCGGGCGAGCAGATCGTCCTCGCCGATGGCGCCGAAGACGTCCTCGCGGCGCTCGACGCATCGGCCCGCGGGATCGGCATGGCCGCGCGCGAGGCGGTGCTGGCGCACCACAGCGCCGAGCGCCGCGCCGAACAACTCGAACAGGATCTCGAACGGATCGGTACGGCCCGTTCGCCAACCACAGGAAAGGTGTCGCAGTATGAATGGTCGTAGAGGTTTGACGCTGGTCGCTGGCGGTGCCGGCTTCGTCGGTTCGCATCTTGGCCGGGCGCTGCTCGACGCGGGGGAGCGGGTGATGTGCGTCGACAATCTCCAGACGTCGCGCGAGACCAATCTGCTCGGGCTGCAGAACCATGCGAACTTCCGTTTCGTCCGCGCAGATATCACCGAGCCGCTCCCCGCCGAGGTGATGGAGCGCGCGGGCGAGTTCACCCGGATCTACAATCTCGCCTGCGCCGCCTCGCCGCCGCTCTACCAGGAGAATCCGGAGCATACGATGCTCACCAGCGTGCTCGGCACCAACCGGCTGCTGCGGCTGGCGGAGCAGTCGGGAGCCCGGCTCCTGCTGGCCTCCACCAGCGAGGTATATGGCGATCCGGAGGTCCACCCGCAGCCGGAGGACTACCGCGGCCACGTCAACTGCACCGGTCCGCGCGCCTGCTACGACGAAGGCAAGCGTGCCGCCGAATCGCTGGCCTTCGATTTCGCGCGGGCGGGACGTGCCGAAGTCCGCGTGGCCCGCATTTTCAATACCTACGGACCGAACATGCGGATGGACGATGGCAGGGTCGTTTCCAACCTGGTCTGTCAGGCGCTTTCGGGTGAACCGCTCACGGTCTATGGGGACGGCAGTCAGACCCGCAGCTTCTGCTATGTTGCCGATACGGTGGACGGGCTTCGCAGATTGATGGAATCGCCGCTTGCCGAGCTGCAGCCGGTCAATATCGGCAATCCGGAGGAGATCACCATCAAGCAATTGGTCAATGCGCTGGCGGCGATCATCGGCCACCCGCTCGAGATGGAATATCGCGAACTGCCCACCGACGACCCCAAGCGGCGGCGGCCGGTCATCGCACGGGCCAAGGAATTGCTCGGCTGGCAACCGACCACTGCGCTCGATCAGGGACTTGAAAAGACGCTCGCCTGGTTCGCGCACGAACTCAAGACCAACCACGCGCGGCGGCTGGTCGAGCGTCACGGCTACGAACGGGTTCTGCGCTCCGCGATGGGCGAGGATCGTGTCGAACGGGTGCCCTTGCAAGTCCCGTCCTAACTTGGCTTCGTAGCAATCATTCGGGCGGCCTCATCGCGGCTCGCGCCCGCACATCGCAAGGGAGAAGCATCCCCGAACAGTCGCGCACAGCGGTCGCGCCACGCTGCGAGGCAGGCGCCGCTCAGAGCTTCGTCCCGGACCAGCGCATGCAGCACCAGCTACATGCCTGCGGCAACCGAAGGAGGTCATGATTTCTATTCGACATCCTCGTCGTGGTCGCGCCCCTCTCGCGGACTGCGCCTGTTCCTCTCCTTGGCTGCAATGGGACGGAAGGCCTTCGAAAGACAAATCGAAAGGGACGTCGAACCGGGCCGGTCCCTTCGCAAGAAGCTCGTGGGCGACGGCTGGAGCCTGGTGAATTCTACTCCCTTTCCGGTGGATCATCTTCTCGGGCAAACGGCCGGTTAGCTTTATCGCAGTCGTTGCGGGAGTGCGACTCGGCTGCTGTAGAACGCGCACAAGCGCCTATCGGGCGGCACACCGTTCTGGTAAGCACGGCCGCGACCCGCCGCGGGTATTGGGAAATACAGCGTGCTGTCGCAGTCGAAGAGAGTTGTGAACAGGCGATCGATAGCGAAGCAGGGGCGAAGCGAGCCCCGACTACGCGTGGCACTGACGTCAACCGGACGCGATTTGCTGAGCGAGGGAAGATTTGAAGACGGCGGTATTCAGTTCCCGAGAATATGATCGCCACTTCTTGAGAGGCGCGAACGAGGCTGCAGGTGCCGGGCACGACCTCACCTTCTTCGAAATCCGACTGGACTCCGATACCGCGCAGCTCGCCAAGGGTCAGGAGGCGGTCTGCGCCTTCGTCAACGACCAGCTCGACCGGACTGTGTTGGAGAAGCTTGCGGCAGACGGGATCAAGCTGGTGGCTCTTCGCAGCGCCGGTTTCAACCATGTCGATCTCGAGGCCGCATGCAGGCTGGGGATTACCATCGCCCGGGTGCCCGCCTATTCGCCGGCTTCCGTCGCGGAGCACACGGTCGCGCTGACCCTTTCGCTCAACCGCAAGATCCACAAGGCGTATTCGCGGGTACGCGACGGCAATTTCGCGCTCGATGGGCTGTTGGGCTTCGACCTCGAAGGCAAGACGGTGGGGATCGTCGGAACCGGGACGATCGGTCTCGTCGTGGCGCGCATCCTGCGCGGTTTCGGTTGCCGCGTGGAAGCCTTCGACCCCCGCCCCTCACCCGAGTTGGAGCAGATCGGCGGCGTCATGGTCGACTTGCCCGATCTTCTCGCAGGCGCGGACATCCTGACGCTTCACTGCCCGCTCACCCCGAAGACGTTTCATCTGATCGATAGCGCGGCGATCAAGCAGATGAAGCCAGGCGTGATGTTGATCAACACCAGCCGCGGCGCAGTGGTCGATGCACGGGCTCTCATATCCGGGCTCAAGAGCGGCAAGATCGGCTCGGTCGGGCTGGACGTCTACGAAGAGGAGGGCGATCTGTTCTTCGAGAATTTGTCCGACAAGATGATCCAGGACGACGTGTTCGCGCGGCTGCTCACCTTTCCCAACGTGCTGATCACCGGGCACCAGGCGTTCTTCACCCGCGAGGCGATGACGGCGATTGCGCAAACGACGATCGGCAACATCACGAGCTTCGAGATGACCGGCAGGGCGGATCATGAGGTTTCGGTCGAGAAACTGGCCTGAGCGGTGCAGTATCTGCTCGCGCTCCTGCCGCCCCTCCTGTTCGTCCTGCTGCTCGCAGGCCTGCACCGGACAGCAACAACGCCCGGGTTGATCGCCGCCGCTCTTGCAGCCACGCTGGCGGTCGCATGCTTCGATTACACTCCCGTCACTGTGCTTGTTCCCCTCTTCGAAGCGGCTTTCACTTCGGCGGCGATCCTCTGGATCATCTTTCCCGTTCTGGGCATCTACGGATTCCAGACCCGCACCGGCGCGACCGAGGCGATCGGCACCTGGCGTCGAACCCTTTCTCCCAAGCAGCCTTCATTCGTAAGGGCGATTTTACCCGCTCGAGCGATGGAGCTACGCCGAAACGCTGAGTCCGCCTCGGTGCCGAGCTGGTGTTGCCTGTCAGCAAACTCGCTCATCGCCAGTCCTAAACGAATGGATCGGCCCGGCCGATTTTCATTCCGACTACCCGAATGCCACAGCTCAAGGAACCGAGCGTCCGAGGAAAAATTCGTTATTCGTGCTTAGCTCATTCATCTCCACTCGTAGCATGCTGCTCGCCATCTTCATCCTCATGGCGGGCAATGGCGTCATGTCGACCTTGGTCAGTTTTCGGCTGGAAAGCGCGGGAACGCGCGCAGGCTTGATCGGGCTGGTGGCGACCGCCTATTTCGTCGGCTTGACCATCGGAGCTCTGCGCGCCTCGCCCATCATCCGCCGGGTTGGCCATATCCGCACCTTCGCCGCCGCGGTTTCCCTGCTTTCCGCCACCACGCTTGCCTATACGCTGTTTCAGGGCACCGCCTTTTGGGCTCTGCTGCGCTTCGTGGACGGATTATGCGTCGCAGCAGTCTTCGTCTGTCTCGAGAGCTGGTTGAACGAGAGGGCGGAGCCCAGCACCCGCGGGTCCGTGTTGGCTGCCTACATGATCTCGCTCTATGCCGGACAGGCGCTGGCGCAATTCCTGCTGAACCTCGATGGAGCGCCCGCCGCGCCGTTCATCGCATCCTCTTTGCTGGTTTCGCTCTCCGTTCTGCCAATCGCGCTCACGCGCCTGAAGGAACCGGCAGTGGCGCAACAGGCACCGCTGTCGGTCCGCGGCCTCTACGCAGCATCGCCGCTGGGGGTCGTGGGATGCGGCATGATCGGTCTGATGCTCGGCGCCTTTTATGGCCTGGGTGCTGTCTATGCTCGTCGGATCGGGTTGGAAATGTCGCAAATAGCTCTTTTCATGAGCGTGGTGATCGCCGGCGGGGTTGCGTTGCAATGGCCGGTCGGTTGGCTGTCCGACCGTTTCGACCGGCGAACCGTGATCGTCGCAACGCTGCTGGGAGCGACAGGCGTTTGCGCCGGCCTGGCCTGGATCGCAGGGCCCGGTCCCCTGCTTCTGGTGCTCGGCGCGGTATTCGGCGGGTTGAGCTTCGCCCTTTATCCCCTCTGCGTCGCGCATACGAACGATCATCTGAGTGCCGAGCAACGGGTGAGCGCAAGCGGCGGTCTGGTGCTTACCTATTCGATCGGCGCTGCGGTCGGCCCGACCGCAGGCTCAGGGGTAATGATGGCCGCAGGCGTAGGGGGGCTGTTCCTGTTTATCGGCGCCTGCGCCCTGCTGACCCTGGTCTTCGCGATCTGGCGGCAGCTTCGCCGCGAGCCTGTGCCGAGCGAACTGCAGCAACCCTATCAGATACTGCCGCGTACCACCCCTGCGGCTGCCGAGCTCGACCCGCTCCCCCGGACCGCCGACTAGCCTCTGCGCTGGCACATGCAACCGACCGCCGTCCGCCGCGTTCGAGAGAGTGTACCAAGCGCCAGCAGGAAGATGTCTTGTCCGATCCCGTTCTGAAGGAAGCCGCCCCATTGCAGAAAAGCGCGCGAATTCAGGTCAACCCACCCGTCTTCTACATCTCGGCCGGACTGATCCTGCTCTTCGCCGTGTTCGGCGCCGTGTTTGCGGAGCCGGCTGCGGTGCTGTTCACCCGCCTGCAGGCGACTATCGTCTCGGACTTCGGCTGGTTCTACGTCGCCGCCGTCGCCGGGTTTCTGGTCTTCGTCATCTATCTGATGTTCAGCCGCCATGGCGATGTGAAGCTCGGCCCGGACGAGAGTGAACCCGACTACAGCTATCTTTCATGGTTCGCGATGCTGTTCAGCGCCGGAATGGGCATCGGCTTGGTCTTCTTCGGCGTTGCGGAACCCATCCAGCATTATGCCGCCCCGCCGAGCGGCGAAGGCGGCACGGTCGAGGCCGCGCGGCAGGCGATGGTTCTGACCTTCCTGCACTGGGGCCTTCATGCGTGGGCGATCTACATCGT
>JAHJPT010000229.1 GCA_018819685.1 Alphaproteobacteria bacterium | reverse complement strand
TTCGATCGGCCTGGCGAGCTTCCTCGCGGTGCTCGAAGGGCTGTGGCTCAAGACCGGCAAGGCGCTCTATCTCGACCTGTTCAAATACTGGCTCAAGATCTTCGCCATCGCCTTCGCCATGGGCGTCGTCTCGGGAATCGTGATGAGCTATCAGTTCGGGACCAATTGGTCGGTCTTCTCGGACCTCGCCGGCCCGGTCATCGGCCCGCTGATGGCCTATGAGGTGCTGACCGCCTTCTTCCTCGAGGCCGGTTTCCTCGGCGTCATGCTGTTCGGCATGGAGCGGGTGGGCAAGAAGCTGCATTTCGCCGCCACGCTGATGGTCGCCGTGGGCACCTTCATCTCCGCCTTCTGGATCCTCTCGGTCAACAGCTGGATGCACACGCCGGTGGGCTTCGAGATGGGCGCCAACGGCCAGTTCCTGCCCGGCGACAGCTGGTTCGCAATCGTCTTCAATCCCAGCTTCCCCTATCGTCTCGTCCACACCGTGACCGCCGCCTACCTCACCACCGCTTTCGTGGTCGGCGGGGTCGGTGCCTGGCACCTGCTGCGCGACCGCAGCAACCTGCACGCGCGCAAGATGTTCTCTATGGCGATGTGGATGGCGGCGCTGGTCGCGCCGGTGCAGATCTTCGTCGGCGACATGCATGGCCTCAACACGCTGGAACACCAGCCGCAGAAGGTCATGGCGATGGAGGGACATTTCGACAGCCATCCCGACGGCGCGCCGCTGATCCTGTTCGGAATTCCCGACAACGAGGAGAAAACGGTTCACTATGCGATCGAGATCCCCAAGCTGTCCTCGCTGATCCTCAAGCACGATCTCGATGCGCCGCTCGCCGGGCTCGACACCATTCCGGACGATGAGGAACCGCCGGTCGGGATCGTGTTCTGGTCGTTCCGGATCATGGTCGCGATCGGCTTCGCGATGCTGGGGCTTGGGCTGTGGAGCCTGCTGGCGCGCTGGCGGGGCGGACTCTATCGGTGGTCGTGGCTGCACCGCGCGGCGCTGGTCATGGCGCCCTCGGGCTTCGTGGCGGTGATCGCCGGCTGGGTGACGACGGAGGTCGGTCGCCAGCCTTATGTGATCTACAATCTGATGCGCACCGCCGATGCCGCGAGCCCGCTCGATGCGCCCGCGGTCGGTGCCTCGCTGGTGGCCTTCGTTCTGGTCTATTTCACCGTCTTCGGGTTTGGCACCTGGTACATCCTGCGCCTGATGAGCCATCATCCGCACACCGGCGAATATGGCGTGAAACGCGGCGATACCGGCCCGATCCGGACCGCCGGTATCACGCCCGGACTCACGCAGAACCCCGGCGATCCCGACACGATGCCGCGCAATCGCGAGGAGGCTGAGTGATGGGCGTGAATGTTGATCTCACCACCGTGTGGGCCTTCATCATCGCCTTCGCGGTGTTCGCCTATGTGGTGATGGACGGGTTCGATCTGGGCATCGGTATCCTGTTCCCGACCTTCGAGGTCGGGCCCGAACGCGACCGGGCGATGAACTCGATCGCGCCGGTATGGGATGGCAACGAGACCTGGCTCGTGCTGGGCGGCGGCGGCTTGTTTGCTGCCTTCCCGCTGGCCTACGCAGTGATCCTGCCCGCCACCTATCCGCTGATCATCGCCATGTTGCTGGGGCTGGTGTTCCGCGGGGTGGCGTTCGAGGCCCGCTGGCGCGATCCGGGCCACCGACGCTACTGGGACGCCGCCTTTACCGGCGGCAGCCTGGTGGCGGCGATGGCGCAGGGGATGACGCTGGGTGCGCTGCTGCAGGGGATCGAAGTGGTCGATCGCGGCTATGCCGGCAGCTGGCTCGACTGGCTGACTCCCTACACGCTGCTGACCGGCGTCGGCACGGTCGCGGGCTATGCGCTGCTGGGCGCGGCCTGGCTGGTGTGGAAGCTTGACGGGCCAAGTCAGGAGCACAGCCGCACGCTCGCCAAGCGCGCCGCCTGGGCCACCTTCGTGCTGATGGGCGCGGTCTCGCTCTACAATCTGCTGCTCAACGCCGAATATGCCGCACATTGGTTGAGCGCGCCGGAGATCTATTACGTAGCGCCGATCCCGATCATCACCGCGATCATCGCGGTGGCGCTGCTGCGCGCGCTGAGCGTCGAGCGCCACAGCAAGCCGTTCTGGCTGGCGCTGGCGCTGTTCTTTCTCGGGATGGCGGGACTGGGGGTGACGATGTGGCCCTATGTCGTGCCGCCGGGGATCACGATCTGGGATGCCGCCGCGCCCGAGCGCAGCCAGATCTTCATACTGATCGGGGTGGCGATCACGATGCCGCTGATCATCGCCTATACCGCCTGGGCCTATTGGGTGTTTCGGGGCAAGGTCGGTCACGAAGGCTATCATTGATGGCGGGCTCCGAAGAGCGCCGCCGAGAACGGCCCGAGGAGCGTCCCTTGTGGCACAGGCTGGGCTGGATGGCGGCGATCTGGCTGGCGAGCGTGAGCGTGCTGGGGGTCGTCGCCTGGATCATCCGCTATTGGCTGAACGGCTGAAACCTTGCTGCGGCGGGGGGTTTGCAACCGCAAAGCCATGTGCAATCGCCCTCCAATGATGCCCGCAATATCCTGCAACCCGCCCCGCGCGATCTGGCGATGAGCGCCGCGCGGCTGACGATTTTCGCGCGCTGGCCCGAACCGGGGCGGGCAAAGACGCGGCTGATCCCCGCGCTGGGAGCGGAGGGTGCGGCGGCGCTCTATCGCCGGCTGCTCGAGCACACGCTTGCCGAAGCGCGCGCCAGCGGCTTGCCGATCGAACTACGCGTGACCGGGGCCGAGCCGGCGCGCTTTCAAGACTGGCTGGGCGGCGATCTGGCGGTGGTGGATCAGGGCGAGGGCGATCTCGGCGCGCGGATGGCGCGGGTCGCGGCGCCGGCGATCCTGATCGGCAGCGACTGCCCCGATTGCGACGCCGCGATGTTGCGCCGGGCCACCATCGCCCTGGCGCGCGCACCAGCGGTGGTCGGCCCCGCGAGCGACGGCGGCTATTACCTGCTCGGCATGGGGCGTCCGATGCCGTTCCTGTTCCACGACATGGCCTGGAGCACCGACGCGGTCATGCCCGAGACGCTGCGACGATTTGCGCTGCAGGGCATCGCACCCGCGCTGCTGCCCGAGCTCGGCGATATCGACACACCAGACGATCTCGCCCGCTACCCGCAGTTCGCACGATGAGCGTGACCGTGCTGATCGTCGCGCTCGACGAGGAGCGGGCGCTGCCCGCGCTGGTCGAGCGGTTGGCCATGCTCGACCCCAGGCCGGCGGAGATCCTGCTGGTCGACGGCGGGAGCATGGATGGCACGATCGAGATCGCGCGCAGCGCAGGCTGGCGGGTGCTCGCGGCGGAGCGCGGGCGCGCGCTGCAGATCAATCTGGGGGTCAAGGCGGCGCGCAGCGAACTGGTCTGCGTGCTTCACGCCGACACGCTGCCGCCCACCGACATGGTCGCGGTGATCGAGCGCACGCTCGACGATCCACGGACCGCGCTGGCCAGCTTCACCCCGGTGATCCGCGGGCCGCAGCGGACCCGCTGGGTCACCACCGCGCACAATTGGGCCAAGACCTGGTACGCGCCGCTGCTCACCCGCCCGCATCTGTTCCTGCAGGGCGTGCGGCTGCTGTTCGGCGACCACGCGATGTTCTTCCGCCGCGCCGAATTCCTCGCGCTGGGCGGCTGCAACCCGGGCGACGCAGTGATGGAAGAGGCCGATCTGTGCGTCAAATTCGCGACGCTGGGGCGAATCCGCATGGTCCCGCGCATGGTCGAGACTTCCGACCGCCGCATTGCCGCCTGGGGTCCGCTCAAGGCGAACTGGATCTATTTCAAGGTCGGCATGCTGTGGGCCTTCGGCTTGCGCAGCCGGATGGCGAAGCATTATCCCGATGTGCGGTGAGCGCGCCCGTCATCCCGCAGGCAGAAATCCCACCGCGATGCAGTGGTCGATCAGGCGGCGGATGTAGGCTTCGCCGGTCGGCGGGCAGGTGCGGCCGGTGAGCGTGCGGAAGGCGGTGTCGTCGAAGCGCGGGTCGCGCTGGAAATAGCTGGCGTAGAGCCCGGCGATGCGGCGGAACAGGCGGCGTTCCAGCGGGGCGAGCGCGGCGGGGTCGAAGGTTTCGGGGGCGACCAGCGCTGGTGCGGAGAAATGCGGGTAGGCGCCGATCGCGGTGGCGAAGCGCGTGACGGCAAGCGGCTGGCCCGAGACCAGGTGATAGGTTCCGCCCGCAGCCCGCTCCATCCGCTCCGCGATTGCGGCCACGCCGCGCGCGACATGATCGATTGGGACGAAATCCAGCGTCGCGCCGGGGGTGGCTGGCATCGCGCGAACCTTCCCTTCGGCGATCAGCTTGAAGGCGGCATAGGTGGTGTCGAACTGGCGGATCGCGCCGCTGGCGCTGTCGCCCAGCACGATCGAGGGACGCGCCACCGCCCACTTGCTGCCACTGGCCCGGACCAGCCGTTCGCCCGCCGCCTTGCTCGCCTCATAGCCATTGGCGAACCCGCCTTCGGGCAGCGGATCGTCCTCGCGCACCGGGCCGTCGCGCGTACCGCAGACATAGGCGGTGCCGATGTGGAGATAGGCCATGCCGCCGGCCCGGGCGAGCGCCAGCGCGTGGCGGGTGCCCTCGACATTGACGGCGCGATAGTCCGCTTCATCGAGATCGAACCGCACCGTCGCGGCGCAATGGATCAGCAGATCGTGTTCCGCCGCCACTCCTTCGAATTGTGCCGCATTCCAGCCGAAGCGTTCCAGCGAGACGTCCCCCGCCACGATGGCCGCCACCGGAACCGGCGCGCCGTCATTGGCGCGGATGTCGCGGTTGGTGTGTACCAGCGCGGTCACCCTGTGTCCGCCCGCCACCAGCAGCGCGCAGATTTCGCCGCCGAGCAGGCCGGCGGCTCCGGTCACGAGGATGTTCGACAAAGGGGCTTCCTGCAGGCCGAAAGGGGGCTTCGGGCTCGCATTGTCGGCATAATCGGCTAGGGGCAAGCCATGAACTTCACCCATGACGTTATCGTGATCGGCGGCGGTGCCGCGGGGCTCACCGCGGCGGGCGGCTGCGCGCTGTTCGGGCTGGAGGTGGCGCTGATCGAGGCGCGCGAGATGGGCGGGGAATGCCTCAACGACGGCTGTGTGCCGTCCAAGGCGCTGATTGCCGCCGCCAGGCGCGCGCAGGAGGCGCGCACACCGCTGCGTCATGGCGTCATGCTGGCCAGGCCGCGGGTGGACTGGCGCGGGGTCCATGCACACATTCACGCCGCCATCGCCGCGATCGCTCCGCATGATTCGCAGGAGCGGTTCGAGGAGATGGGCTGCGCGGTTTTCCGCGACTGGGCGAGGGTGACCGGCAAGCACACCGTGAAGGTCGGCAAGCGCACGCTGTCAGCACCGCGGATCGTGATCGCCACCGGTTCGAGCCCCGCCATCCCGCCGATCGCCGGACTGGCGCAGGTTTCCTATCTCACCAATGAGACGCTGTTCGACCTGACCGAGCGCCCCGAACATCTGGTGGTGGTCGGCGGCGGAGCGATCGGAATGGAGATGGCGCAGGCCTTCTGCCGGCTGGGCAGCGCGGTCACACTGGTCGAGCCGGGCGAATTGCTGGCGCGCGACGATGCGGACAATGTCGCGATCGTGCGCCGGACGATGGAGGAGGAGGGGGTGCGCTTCGTTTCGGGCAAGGCCGCCAGAGTCGAGGCGCGCGGCGATGGCATTCGCCTGCATGTCGAGAAGGGGGAGGCGATCGAGAGCTCGCATCTGCTGATCGCCACCGGGCGCAAACCCAATGCGAGCGGCTTCGGGCTCGAGGAGATCGGGGTGGAGATCGGCGAGGGCGGGATCGTGGTCGACCAGCGGCGGCGGACCTCGTTGAAGCATATCTACGCCATCGGCGATTGCCGCGACGGGCCGCGGCTGACGCATGTCTCGGGCTATGAAGGCTCGAACGTCGCGCTCGAGATCACGCTGGGGCTGCCGACCAAGGTGGACTGGTCGGCGCTGCCCTGGTGCACCTACACCGCTCCCGAAGTGGCGCAGGTCGGGATGACCGAGAAAGCGGCGCGCGAACGCCACGGCGACGGCGTAACCGTGGTGGTCGAGCGGTTCGACGACAATGAACGCGCGATCGCCGATGGCGACACCGCGGGCCAGCTCAAGCTGGTGCTCAAGGGCAAGAAGGTTCTGGGCGCGAGCATCGTTGGAAAGAACGCGGGCGAGATGCTGCTGCCGTTCAGCCAGTCGATCACCGGCAAGAGCAGCAGTTTTGCGCTCGGCTCGGCGGTGATCGCCTATCCCACCCGCAGCGAGATTTCCAAGGCGGCGAGCTTTACCGCGTGGGAGCCGACGGTGTTCGGCTCCGTGCCGAAGAAATGGGCGCAGACATTGGCGAAGCTGCGGCGACGGCTGGCGTGAGCCGGGCCGCGACCCGCAACGCGCCCGCCGGGCCGTCGCCGTTCCGGGTCGAGGCCCCCGCGCTGCCGCGCGGCAAATTCGCCGATCCCCAACGGACCGCCACCGGCGAGCGGCGCGCGAGCGTGCCGCTGTCCGCGCTCGAGACGCTGTGGCTCAACACCGGAACGCTGTGCAATCTCGCCTGCGCCACCTGCTATATCGAGAGCAGTCCCACCAACGACGCGCTGGTCTATCTGAGCCACGCGGCTGCGTTGCCCTTTCTCGACGAGGCGCAGGCGCTGGGCACGCGCGAGATCGGCTTCACCGGGGGCGAGCCCTTCATGAACCCCGAATTCCTGCCGCTGCTCGAGGAGACGCTGAAGCGGGGCTTCGATGCGCTGGTGCTGTCCAACGCGATGAAGCCGATGCGGCGGCACGAGACGGCGTTGCTGGCGCTGCGCGCGCGATACGGCACGAAGCTGACGCTGCGGATCAGCCTCGATCATCACACGCAGGCGGGGCACGAGGGCGAGCGTGGGCCGCGCAGCTGGGGTCCGGCGATGCAGGGTCTGCGCTGGCTATCGGGCCACGGCTTCTCGCTCGCGGTCGCCGGGCGGCTGCTGCCAGGCGAGAACGAGGCCGAGGCGCGTGCGCATTATGCCGCATTGTTCGCGCGCGAAGGCATCGCGGTTGGTGCTGGCGACCCGGCGCGGCTGGTGCTGTTTCCCGAGATGGACGAAAGCGCGGACATTGCCGAGATCACCACCGGGTGCTGGTCGATCCTCGGCAAATCTCCCGCCGACGTCATGTGCGCGACCAGCCGGATGGTGGTCCATCGCAAGGGCGAGCCGGCCCCGCGCGTCGCCGCCTGCACGCTGATCCCCCACCACTCCGATTTCGATATGGGCGACAGCCTCGCCGAGGCGTCGGGCGAGGTCGCGCTCAATCATCCGCATTGTGCGCGTTTCTGCGTACTTGGCGGGGCGAGTTGTTCGGCCTGACCGACGCGGTTTGCGGATAGCTTTGCCGCCTCGTAGATTAAGGAGGCAGGCAAACAGAAGAGGGGGCGAGACATGTTCTTCGACGACACCACACTCGACATCGTAACCCGCGCGCTGGTGCTGTCCGCCATCGGCGTGGCCTGGGTCGTGGCGCTAGTCCGCCTGGTCGGGCTGCGCACGCTGTCGAAGATGACCAATTTCGATTTCGTGATCACCCTCGCTACCGGGTCCCTGCTCGCGGGGCTGGTGCAGGCGACGGCATGGACCGGTTTCTTCCAGGCGCTGCTGGCGATGGCGGCGCTGATCTTCCTGCAGTTCCTGCTGGCGAGGCTGCGGCGCAGTTCCGATCGCATCGAGGCTGCCATCCAGAACGGGCCGATGTTTCTGATGTACGATGGCGAGTTCATCGATGAGGCGCTCAAGGTTTCGCGCGTGGCCAGGAGCGATGTCCTCGCCAAGCTGCGCGAATCCAACGCGCTCGAGATGGGCAAGGTTCGCGCAGTAGTGCTGGAAACCACCGGCGACGTCTCGGTGCTCCACGGCGACCGGCTCGACGATCGCGTGGTCGAGGGGATCGAGCGCCCGTGACACTGGCTAGGCTGCCGGGGTGCGATCCAGCCGCTTCGCCAGCGCTACTCCGCCGACGATCAGGAATGGCACCAGCACCACGCTGAGCACGACCTTGGCGATGACCTGACCGATCATCAGATTGGTGATGTCGAACTCGCCATAGAAGGCGAGCGTGACGAAGATCACCGAATCGATCGCCTGGCTCAAGGCGCTGGCGATCGCCCCGCGCGCCATCAGCCCCAGCGTATTGCCTTCGCCCTTGCCGCGCAGCCGCGAGAAGATCCAGACGTTGAGCAGCAGCGACACCAGATAGGCCGCGGGCCCGGCCATCATGATCCGCGGAGTCTGCGACAGCACCGTCTCGAAGGCGGCCAGATCGCCGCCGCGAAACTCGACCATCTCGGGCGAGGCGGGCAGCGACAACACCACCCAGATCAGCGTGGCCGAGACCGCCAGCGGCAGGAAGCCCCACCACACCAGCCGGCTTGCGAGCTTTTCGCCATAGAGCTGGGCGATGGTGCTCGAGATCACCACCAGCAGCAGGAAGGCGAAGATTCCCGATTCCACCGCCAGATCGGTCGGCCACAGCTGTACCTGCTTGAACGCCAGTACGCCCGCGAGCACCGTCATCCCGCCATAGAACAGCAGGTAAACGAACAATCCGCGTGGCATGGCTGCGGCAGCGATGCGGGTCGAATCGGCAGGTTGGGTCATCTGGTCGGGCCCCGTTTCGCGGAATAGGTGGAAGATCGGTCGGTTAACGCAGCGCCGAAATTGACTAATGGGGCCATGCGCGCAAGACAGCGCCCGATTTCATCCGCAGTTCCCCCTTACCGGAAGGCTCCGCATGCCGCCCATCGTTGCCAGCCTTATCGGTATCTTGGTGATCCTCGCGATCGCCTTCCTGCTGTCGGTGGGCAAGCGCCGCATCCGCCTGCGGGTGGTGACCGCGGCCTTCGCGCTGCAGGCGCTGATGGCCTTCCTCGTGCTCGCCACCGATGGCGGCCGCGCGGTGATCCAGGCGATGTCCAACGGGGTGGCGGCGCTGCTCTCCTATGCCGATCAGGGCACGCAATTCCTGTTCGGGCCCAACGAGACCAACCCGCTGGCCAACACCTTCGCGCTGGGCGCGCTGCCGGTGATCATCTTCTTCGCCGCGCTGGTGTCGATTCTCTATCATCTCGGCATCATGCAGAAGGTCGTGCGCTGGGTCGGCGGCGCGATCGGCTGGGTGACCGGCATTTCCAAGGTCGAATCGCTGGGCGCCGCCGCCAATATCTTCGTCGGCCAGTCGGAAAGCCCGCTGGTGGTGCGCCCCTATCTCGCTGCGCTGGCGCCCTCGCGGCTGTTTACGCTGATGACCGTGGGCATGGCGGGTGTCGCGGGGACGATCCTCGCCGCCTATGCCGGGCTGCTGGGCAATGAATATCTGCCCTTCCTGCTCGCGGGCGCCTTCATGTCGGCGCCGGGCGGGATCCTGATGGCCAAGATCATCATGCCCGACGAGGACGAACCCTCGCCCGAGGCGGAGGGGCGGCTCGACCTCCCCGAAAACCGCATCAGCGCCGATGGCCCCGCGGCGCTGGTCGAAGGCGGCAAGGCGCACGAGGTCGAGATCGCCGAGACCTTCGAGGAAGGCCACAAGCCCGCCAACATCATCGAAGCGGCGGCGCAGGGCGCGCAGACCGGGGTCAAGCTGGCGGTCGCGGTCGGCGCGATGGTGCTCGCCTTCGTCGCACTGGTGGCGCTGGCCAACGGCCTGCTGGGCTGGGTCGGCGGGCTGTTCGGCTATTCCGAACTGTCGTTCCAGATGGCCCTCGGTGCGGTTTTCGCGCCGGTCATGTTTCTGATCGGCATTCCCTGGGAGGATGCGGGGATCGCAGGCGGGCTGTTCGGCACCAAGATCGTGCTCAACGAATTCGTCGCCTTCATCGAACTGGGCGCGCTCGACCCCGGCGCCTTGTCCCAGCGCAGCCGCGCGATCGTCACCTTCGCGCTGTGCGGTTTCGCCAATTTCAGTTCGATCGCGATCCAGATGGCGGTCACCGGGGGGCTTGCGCCCAACCAGCGCCCCGTTATTGCGCGGCTCGGCCTGCGTGCGCTGGCCACCG
>JAHJPT010000228.1 GCA_018819685.1 Alphaproteobacteria bacterium | reverse complement strand
TTCGGGCTCGGCATCCGCCATGTCGGCGCGGTGACCGCGCGCGACCTGTTGAAGGGGCTGGGCGATATTCGCCGCCTGCCGGAAAAAGCCGCCGAATTCGCCGCCTTCCGCGAGGCGAACCCGCGCGGGGCGGAGGAAAAGGAAAGCCCGTTCAACAGCCGCATGGTCGAGGCGGTGAAGACCATCTTCGAGGTGCGTGCCGACGGGATCGGCACCGCGGTAGGGCACGCGCTGGCCGATTTCTTCCACGAGCAGCACAATCGCGATGTCTGGGACGATCTGCTCTCCGAAGTCTCGCCCCCGCGCTACGAGGTCGAGACCAGGGACAGCCCCGTCAGCGGCAAAACCGTCGTCTTCACCGGCAAGCTGGAAACCATGAGCCGCGACGAGGCCAAGGCGCAGGCCGAACGGCTGGGCGCCAAGGCTTCGGGCTCGGTCAGCGCCAAGACCGATCTGGTGGTGGCGGGGCCGGGCGCGGGATCGAAGCTCAAGAAGGCCGCGGAGCTCGGCATCGAAGTGATCGAGGAAAGCGAATGGGCGCGGATCGTTGCTGCCGCCCAGTGATCCCGCGCAAACTCGCGATGCGCCGCAAGCTGCAGGAATTTCTAAACAAACCGCCGCGAGCGGGAACGCTACGCCCGTGCCACGTTGGACTCGTGTGACACCATGGATACGTTTTCTCGCCCTGTTCCTGCCCGTCCTGTTGCTGGCTTTGCTGGTCGCCTGGCTTCCGCGCCTCGTCGGTGACGAGCAGGAGGATGCGAGCGAGCCGGTCGTGGTGCCGCTCGTCCTGACGCCCGCCGAACGCGCGCTGCAGGAGGAGCTGGTGGAATTGGCCGATGGCTTCGACGGCGAGGTCGGGCTGGCGGTGCAGGACGTTTCCACCGGGCGGATCCTCCATGCCAATGGCGATGAACTCTATCCGCAGCAAAGCGTCAGCAAGTTCTGGGTGGCGCTCGCGGCGCTGGGCGAAGCCGACGAAGGCGATTTCGATCTCGCCGAGCAGGTGACGCTGCGCCGCGAGGACATGACCGTGTTCCACCAGCCGCTGCGCGAGATCGTCCGCGCGCGCGGGCGCTTCGATACCGATTACGGCGATCTGCTCGACCGCGCGCTCACCCGCAGCGACAACACCGCCAACGATCGCATCCTGCGCCGGATCGGCGGGCCCGAGACGGTCCAGGACTTCATCGACGATGCCGAGCTGGAAGGGATCCGCTTCGGCACCGACGAGCGCACCAAGCAGAGCGCCATTGCCGGGCTCGAATGGGACCAGGACTACTCGATCGGCAATGCCTTTTTCGATGCCCGCGAGGAGGTCCCCGATGCGGTGCGCGCGGCCAGCTTCGAAGCCTATCTCGCCGATCCGATCGACGGTGCCTCGCCGATCGCCATCGCGCATGCGCTGGGCCAGCTCGCGCGCGGCGCATTGCTGTCCTCGGTCTCGACCGAGCTGATCCTGTCGACGCTGGAGCAGACCCGCAGCGGCCCGCGCCGATTGAAGGGCGGGGTGCCGGCGGGCTGGACGATCGCGCACAAGACCGGAACCGGCCAGTTCTACGGCGGCGAGCAATCGGGCTACAACGATATCGGCATTCTCACCTCGCCCGAGGGGCGCGAATATTCGGTGGTGGCAATGATCCGGCGTACCGGTGCGCCCACCATCGCGCGGATGCAGATGATGCAGGAGGTCGTTCGTGCGACGGTGCGCTACGACGAGGCTGCCTATCCCGACAGCGGCGACGAACCTCAGGGCGACGAGGTCAACACGGAGCCCTGAGGTCTCCCGTCAGTCGTTGGGCATCAGGTGAATTTCGCGCACCGCCGAGGTCTTGCGCTGCGAGAGCGCGAAGACCACCGCATCGGCGACATCTTCGGGCTGGAGCTTCTCGGGCTTGGCCTCTTCGAAGAACGGCGTGTCGACCATGCCCGGCGAGATCACCGTGCAGCGGCCGCCCCATTCGCGCATTTCCTCGGCGAGATTGCCCGCCAGCCCGTGAACGAACCACTTGGTCGCACCATAGACCGAGCCCTTGAGATGGTCGCGGCCCGCTTTGGAGCCGGTGACGACGAAATGGCCTTGTGTCCGACGCAGATGCGGCAGCGTGGCGTGCGCGGTCTGCAATACCGCGAGCACGTTGAGGTGGATCATTGCGTGCCATTGCTCGGGATCGCCCTTTTCGATGCCCGGCTTGCTCACACCCATTCCGGCATTGGCGAATACGGCATCGAGCCCGCCGAACTGATCGACAGCCTTGGCGACCGCATCGTCCAGCGCGGCGCGATCGGTGATGTCGCATTCCAGCGCCAGCGCGGAATCGCCGATCTCGTCCGCCAGCGCTGCGAGCTTGTCGCCCGAGCGCGCCAGCAGCGCGACGTTCCAGCCGGCTTTGGCGGCGGCGCGGGCGCTGGCGGCGCCGATCCCGCTGGAGGCGCCGGTGATGAGAAGTGTTCTGGCCATGTCGGTCCCTTTTCGGATGTGTTGTCGGGATCGCAATGGGCGAGGGCGGAGCCTTGTTCCGTTCAGGGGGCGGTGGACCGCTCCTGCTCGGGGTTATCCGCCCATTGCATCACCCCGCCCGCCAGCGGCGTCCACACACCCATCGTCATGCCCGCATGGGCGAGCGCATCGCCGATCCACTGGTTGCAGGTGTTGGTGAGCGTGTAGCGCCCCAGAGCGTCGTAATTCTGCGCGCCGATCTCGTAGCTGGAATAGCTGCGCCGCTTTACGCCGCGGGGCAGCGCCGGGAGCGCGGCCTCGATCCGCGCGACCAGCCGCGCGTATTCCTCCGGGCGCAGCGTCACAGGACGATGATGCTCGGAGGGCATCGGGCGGACGTAATGCCCCACGCGCATCAGCCCCTCGCCGCCGTACAGCACGATGCGGATCACCGTCGCGGGTTTGAGATCGCTCCAGGTCGGGGTCTCGAGGAACACCTCCTTCTCGCCCCAGCTCACCGCGATATGGGTGGGCAATTGCCCGTCGAGCGCGCGCGGCTGCCCGGCGGAGGGGAAGGTGGTGCGCCAGTCCTTCACCGCGCTGACCACCGGCATGACGATCCCGGTGTGGACGCCATTGGTCTCGACCATGATGGTCACGCCGCGTTCGGGTTCGCTCCAGCCGGGATTGCGCGGCAGCGCGGCGCCGATCCAGGCGGCGAGCAGGAAGGCGGGGGCGATGAGCAGCGGAGCCAGCACGACCCCTGCCAGCCAGATCCGCCAGCGCTTCAGCGGGTGCGGCTGTTGCGCAGCCAAAGGATCGACCAGTCGCCGCGCACCAGCCGCCGCGCCAGCCGCATTCCCTGGCGGCGGTAGGCGGCGCGGACCTCGGCTTCCTGCGTCTCGAGCAGACCCGCCAGCACCACATGGCCGCCGGGCGCGGTGGCGGCGGCGAATTCGGGCGCCAGCGCGATCAGCGGGCCGGCGAGGATGTTGGCGATCAGCAGATCGTAGGGTCCGCGGGCGCGCAGCAGCGGATCGCCCATCCCGTCGGCAATGGTCGGCATCAGCTGGCCGGGACCTTCGCCCAGCGGGATAGCGTTGCTGCGGGCGTTGGTCAGGATCACGTCGAGACAGACCGGGTCGATATCCGACGCGGTGGCACAGGCGCGCGGCCACAGCTGCATCGCGGCGAAGGCGAGCAGCCCGGTCCCGGTGCCGATATCGGCATGGTTGCGCACCACCAGCCCCTCGCGCTTCATCAGGTCGAGCATCGCGAGGCATCCCGCGGTGGTGGCGTGCTGGCCGGTACCGAAGGCCTGGCTGGCCGGGATCGCAAGGTTGACGGCGCCGGGATCGGGCGCGTGATCCGGGGTGTGGACGTGAAAGCGGCCGGCACGGATCGGCTCGATCCCCTGCTGGCTGCGCGTGACCCAGTCGGTCGGAGGCAGCTTCTCGACGGTGAAGGTGGGTGGATCGTCCTCGAACAAGGCATTGATGGCGCGCTTGTCCGCAGCGGTGGGGCGGCGCGGCAGCCACGCCTCGATCATCCACTCCTCTGGCCGCGGCTCGGCGATCTCGTGCGCGGAGAGGACGATATCGGGATCCCATCCCTCGTCCTCTGCCTGCCGATCGAGCGCGGCACTCGCCCGCTCGCGCGAGACTGCGCCCGAGATTTTCCAGCCGTCACTCATGGTTCGCTCCCCGCCTCATCAGCGCACATAGCTCGCGCCATTGGCGTCCAGCGTGGTGCCGGTCATGCTGGGCGGGGCGTCGAGCGCGCAGAAGGCGATCATCGCGGCGATTTCCTCTGGCTCGGCGACGCGGCCGAGCGGGATGTCGGCGAGCAGTCCGGGGCCGCCGCGGCTATCGAGATAGTCGCCCGCCATCGCGGTGTCGGTGAAGCCGGGCGCGATCGCGAAGCTGAGGATGTTCTCGCCGGCATAGGCGCGGGCGATGGTCTTGTGCAGCGCCAGCATCCCGCCCTTGCTGGCGGCATAATGCCAATGCGCCGGGCTGTCGCCGCGATGACCCGCGCGGCTGGCGACATGGACGATCCGCCCGCCGCGCGTGTCGCCCTTGGCGGCGCGCTCCTGCCAGTGGCGCACCGCGAAGCGCGACAATTGCGCCGCGGCGGTCAAATTGATCCGCATGGTGTCCTCGAACGCCGCGAGCCAGTGAAGGTCGGTCGCGTCGATCGGATTGGGGGCGAACAGGCCGGCGTTGTTCACGAGCACGTCGATTTCGCCGCCGGCGCGGGCAAGCGCCGCCTGCCACAATTCGTGCGGCGCGAAAGGCTCGGTGAAGTCCGCGGGCACGGTGTCGGTCGCCGAGCTGGTTGTCGCCTGGCCGACGACCGTGGCGCCGCGCGCCTCGAGCGCCGCCTTGGCCGCCGCGCCGATCCCGCGGCTCGATCCGGTGAGCAGGATGCAAGTCATGCAAGCGCCTATTCGCAAATTTGCGCCATTTGTCGAGGGTACCCGCCTTGTCTCTCCCGTCATGTCCGCTAAAGGAGGGCCTCCAATTTCCATCGACCGGACAAAAATCATGGCCGACCGCCCGCTTTCGCCGCACCTCTCGATCTGGAAATGGGGCCCGCATATGCTGGTCTCGATCCTCCACCGCGCCACCGGCGACGGGATGGCGACGCTCGGGCTGGCGCTGGTGCTGTGGTGGCTGGGCGCGCTGGCGGGGGGGGCGGAAAGCTACGCCACTTTCGCAGGCGTGATGGGCAGCCCGCTCGGGATCGTGGTGCTGGTCGCATTGAGCTGGGCGTTCTTCAATCACATGAGCTCGGGCATCCGCCACTTCGTCATGGACATCGGCGCGGGCTTCGAAATCGACAGGAACAAGACCGGAGCCTTCGTCTCGATCGCCTCGGGCATCGTCCTGACGATCCTGTTCTGGGCCGTCGTTCTCCTCACCTGAAAGACACGTTGAATCATGGGCAGACGCACAACACTCGAACGCTACGGCAGCAAGACCACCGCCATCGGGCGCGTGCGCGGGCTCGGCTCCGCGCATGACGGCGCGCATCACTGGCTGATGCAGCGCTTCACCGCGATCGGCAATCTGGTGCTGGTGAGCTTCCTGCTGATCAGCCTGGCGCTGCTCCCGGCGTATGATTACCTCGCCATGTTCGCTTGGGTCGCGCAGCCGCTGGTCGCCACCGCGCTGGCGCTGCTGGTCATCAGCGTGTTCTGGCACGCGCGGATCGGAATGCAGGTGATGATCGAGGATTACGTCGACACGCCGGGCAACAAATTCGCCGCGCTCGCCGCGCTCAATCTTGCCGCGGTCGGGGGCGTGGTCTTCGCCCTGTTTAGCATCGCCCGCATCGCTTTCGCAGGAGTTGCCTGATGGCCAATCCCGCTCCGCAGACCGGCTCCGCGCCGGGTCGCGGCTCGTCCAATGCCGCCTATCCGATCATCGAGCACACCTATGACGTCGTCGTCGTCGGTGCCGGCGGATCGGGCCTGCGCGCCACCATGGGCGCCGCCGAAGCCGGGTTGAAAACCGCCAATATCACCAAGGTCTTCCCCACCCGCTCGCACACCG
>JAHJPT010000227.1 GCA_018819685.1 Alphaproteobacteria bacterium | reverse complement strand
GACATAGGCGGGCGGGAATTCCGCGCGGATCTCGGCGGTCAGATCGCCCGCCTTGAGCGCGGTCAGGCTCTCGCTCAGCGAACTGGTGACGACCTGCTGCTCGGCCGCGGTGCGGGCATCGTTCTCCGCCCGCTGGACGGCGGCCATGCGGAACAGTTCGACCGCCTGCGCCACCTCGCCGAGCTCGTCCGTGCGATCACGATGCGGAACCTCGGCCTTGCCGCCCTCGGCAAGCGTGGTCGTAGCGCGGGATACCTCGGCGAGCGGCACGGCCACGGTGCGGCCGATCAGTTTCCAGATAACGAACAGCGCGCCCAGCCCCGCCAGCGAGAGAAGAACGAGAAAGGTAAAGGCCGTCGAGGCAAAGGTATTGCCGGCTTCATCATTGGCCTTGGCCCGCTGGCCCTGAAGGTTGATCAGTTCCTGAGCGGCGTCCAATGCTGCAGTGGACGCTTCCCGGGCCTCTCCCCTGACCAGCGGAAGGGCTGCCGCACCCCCTTGCGAATCGATCGTCTGGAAAATGCGCTCATTTACTGCTCTTAGACCATCGATCCGCTGCTCCAGCTGTCGCAGTTGCGGGGAGAGCTCACCAGCGAGCGGCTCGTAGTCGGCGACCGCCTGTGCGATCGCGGCTTCGTTCTTTTCCAGCCTTGTTTCGTACGTCGGCTTGTCCTGCGCCGAATCCGAGGTCATCCGGGAAAATACGATTATCCGTTCCTCGCGCAACGCCGACACCAGCCGCCCGAGCGCTTCCGTTCCGCTGATTCCGCGGTCGACATGGGCGGAAGCGATTTCGCTCATGGTGCGCGTCGCATAGATCCCGGAACCCGCGACCGTCGCGAGAATTGCGGCGATGATCGCGAAGGAAACGAACATCTTCTTGGGCAAAGGCCAGCTGTTGAACGTCTGAACCATGAGTCTTCCAAATTCGAGAGAGTGGACGGTACGGCTCAATTATAGAGCGATTTCCCCCCAACCCGCTGCGGCGCAGAGCTTTTCGTCGACGTTTGGCAGTCGAGCAACGACGAAGCCCCGGCGATGGCAGCAGGCGCAGGAAACAGTCTCTGGGTTCAGGATTTCATTCGTGACGCAGCGCGTCGATCGGATCCAGTTTCGAGGCCCGGCGGGCCGGATAATAGCCGAACATTATGCCCATTGCGGCCGAGAAGACGAAGCTCAGAATGTTGATCATCGGATCGAACACGAAAGGCACCTCGATCAGCCCGGCCAGGCTCCACGAGAACAGGAAGGCCAGGCCGATCCCCAGCAGGCCGCCGAAGCAGCACAGCACCACAGCCTCGGTCAGGAATTGCAGCCGCACCTCGCGCGCAAGCGCTCCGATGGCGAGGCGGATGCCGATTTCGCGGGTCCGCTCTGTCACCGAGACCAGCATGATGTTCATGATCCCGATCCCGCCGACCAGCAGGCTGATCGAGGCGATCACCGCCACCATCGCGGTCAGCGCGCCGGTCACCGCTCCCAGGGCCTGATTGACCTGCGCGGTGTCGATGACGTTGAAATCATTGTCGGTTCCGACCTGCAGCAACCGTCTCTCGCGCAGCAGTTCGACCAGCGAATCCTGGATCGCGGCGGCGGAGTAGGCGCTGTCGTATTTGATCACGAAGCTCTGGATGTTGTCGCTTCCGGTGAAGCGGCGCTGCACCGTCTTGAGCGGCATCATCACCACATTGTCGGCGTCCTGGCCGCCGCCGCCCTGCCCCCGTTCCTCGATCACACCGGTTACGGTGCAGGACACCTGGTCGAGCCGCAATTGCTCGCCCAGCGGGCTGACTCCCGGGACGAAGATCGCCTCGACCACCTTGGGGCCGACGAGGCACACGTTCCTGCCGCCGCTTTCTTCCTCGCGGGTGAAGGGGCGCCCTTGCGCGATGCCGATCGACTGGGCGCGCAGGAAGGCGTTCTCGACTCCTTCGACATTGGTCTCCCAGTCCTGTCCATTGTAGAACGCCGTGGCGGGCGCCGAGACGCTGCCCGCCGCCTCCACCACGCCGGCGATCTGGTTGCGGACGGCTTCTACATCGGCGCGATCAAAGGGTCGCGGTGCGCCCCGATCGCCGCCGGTCGGAAAGACGATGAAGACATTCGAGCCGAGCGAGGAAATCTCCTCCTTGACCGAGGCGGTCACCCCATTGCCCAGCGTCACCATGGTGATGACCGCCGCGACACCGATTATGATGCCCAGCGTGGTCAGGAACGAGCGCAGCAGATGCCGCCGGATCTCGCGAAACGACAGCAGCAGGGTTGCGCCGAACATCCCGAACATCAGCGCGCCGCCTCGGCCTTGGCGAGATTCCCGCGCTCGACCGACTCCACTAAGCCGTCGCGGAAGTGGACGATGGTGTTGGCGAAGGCAGCCATTTCCTTTTCATGAGTGACCATCAGGATGGTGATGCCCTCGCGGTTGAGCCGGGTGAGCAGTTCCATGATCTCGATCGAGCGCTCGGTGTCGAGATTGCCGGTGGGCTCGTCGGCGAGCAGGACATCGGGCTGGGTCACCAGCGCGCGGGCGATCGCGACGCGCTGTTGCTGCCCGCCCGACAGTTCCGCCGGCGTGTGATCGGCCCAGGGGCCCAGCCCGACCTGATCGAGCGAATGCATCGCCGCCGCGCGCCGCGCCTTCTTGCTCTCGCCGCGATAGAGCAGCGGGAGTTCGACGTTTTCGATCGCGGTGGTGCGCGACAGCAGATTGAAGCCCTGGAACACGAAGCCGAGATATCTGCGCCGCAGCAGGCTGCGCTGATCGCGGTTCAGCGACTGCACCTCGACTCCGCGAAACCGGAAGATCCCGGCGGTGGGCACGTCGAGACAGCCCAGAATGTTCATCGTCGTCGACTTGCCCGATCCAGAGGGGCCCATGATCGCCACGAAATCGCCGCGCTCGATCGTGACATCGACTCCCTTGAGCGCCTGGAACGCCGCCGCGCCCTCGCCGAAGGTCTTGGTGATGCCGACCAGTTCGATCAGCGGCGCTTGGCTCATGGTGCGTCGGCCTCGATCCCGGTCACGACCTCCATGCCCGCCTTGAGCGCGTCCGAGCGAACCACCGTAAGCCGTCCGTCGCTCTGTCCGGTCACGACCTCGATCGCCTCCAAGGTGCCATCGGCCTGCGGGACATAGACCTGCTGGCGACTGCCGACGCCGATGGTGGCGCGCTGCTCGTTCTGTTCCAGCCCGATCGAGGGATTGAGAACGCCGCCGCCTTCATCCTGTTCGGCATCCTCGGGGCGAAAGCGTAATGCGCTGTTGGGAACCAGCATCCGCCGTCCGGTGCTCTGCGTCGCGATGGTCGCGGTCGCGGTCATTCCCGGGCGCAGCAGCCCCTGCGGATTGTTCACCGCAAGCCGCGCCTCGTAGCTGACGACCGCATTGGCCCGCGCGGAAGGATTGGCCTGCTGGCTCGCCTCGGAAGCGGTGTTGCTGCTCGCCTGATCGACCCGCTCGACCACCGCCGGGAAGCGGCGACCGGGATAGGCGTCCACGGTGAAGCTGGCTTGCTGCCCTTCCTCGACCTGCCCGACATCGGCTTCGTCGATAGCCACCTGCAGCTGCATTTCCGACAGATCCTCGGCGATGATGAACAGGGTGGGCGTGTTGAAGCTGGCGGCAACGGTCTGGCCGGGCTCGACCTGCCGCGCCAGCACGATACCAGCGACCGGCGAGCGGACAACCGCACGGTTGCGGTTCGTCACCGCAGACGAGAGCTGCGCCTCGGCCGCGCGCACGCTGGCCTGCGCGGATGCCACGGCGGCGCTCCCCCGCCGCACGGCCGCTTGCGCCTGCTCGAGTTCGACCTGGGAGGGCACCCGGCCGCCGGAGATCTCGAACACCTCTCGGAAGCGTGCGAGCTGCGCGCGGTCGACCTCGAGCGTCGCGCGCGCTTGTTCGACCTGGGCCCGCGCGGCGTTGAGATTGGCTCGAGCCTGGGTGATCTGATCCTCGATCACATCGGTGTTGATCTCGGCCAGCACCTGTCCGGGGACGACGCGATCGTTCACATCCACCAGCACCCGATCGATGCGGCCCGATACTTCGGAGCCGACCTGCACCTGATTGGTCGGCCGCAGATTGCCCGTCGCCGTTACCGTCAGATCGAGCGAGCGCAGCACCACCTCCTCGGTGATGTAGCCGGGCGCCTCATCGCCGCCGAAGCAGCGCGAGACCGCCAGCGCGAGCACCAGCAGGATCAGTGCGGGCAACCAGAACTTCATCCAGCGGCGCCAGCGCGGGCGCGGCTTCTCGCCGAGGAACGCGTCGAGTTCGCCGCTTTCCGTGGCCGGGCTAGTGTCGCTCATCGCGGGTTTCCTTCGTCCATATCGTCGAGTGCGCCTTGCCAGCCGCCGCCCAGCGCCTGGGTCAGGCGAACGAATGCGGCCGCGCGCTCCACTGCGCTCGATGCCAGCGAATTGCGCGCCGAGAGCAGCTGGTTTTCCGCCAGCAGCAGCGTCTCGAAATCGATCAGCCCGGTTTCGTACTGGCTGCGCGCCAGGATCGCCGCGTTCTCGGCGGCTTCCAGCGCAACCGCGAACAGCGCGACCCGCGCACGCGCCGCGCGCAGATCGACCGCAGCGCTTTCCACATCCTCGAGCGCGAACAGGATCGCCCGCTCCCAATTGGCGAGCGACGCTAGCGCGGCGGCCTCGGCAGCGTCGATCTGTGCCCTTGTGCGCCCGCCGTCGAAGATCAGCTGACTAATCCCGGCGAAGAGCCCGCCGGTGATCGTATCGAACAGCCCGTCGAAGCCGATCGAACCGGTTCCGATGCTGCCGGTCAGCTGCACCAGCGGCAGCAATTGGGTCCGCGCCAGCCCGATGCGCGCGCCATCGGCGATCAGCGCCGCTTCGGCCTGGCGCACATCGGGTCTTTGCCGCAGCACCGCGGCGGGGGGCGCGAAGCCGACCGCTGCCGGGGGAACCGGGATTGTGCTGGTCTCCGCCTCGAACAGCGCCAAGACGCGGCCCGGCGGCTCGCCGATCAGGGTGGAGAGGGCGTAGCTAGTGGTCGCAAGTTCGGCTTCCAGCGCCGGAATGATGGCCGCCGTCTGCGCCCGCTGCGCGCGCGCCTGCTCGACATCGAGACTCGAGACCAGCCCCGCGTCGCGGCGCCAGACCGCGATCTGGAGATTGTCGTCCTGGATCGCCAGCGTTTCGCGCGCGATCTCCAGCCGCACTGCGACACCGCGTGCGGAGACGGCGGTCTGCGCCACCTGTCCGACGATCAGCCGTTGCACATCCGCCAGCGCGTATCCCGCCGCGGCGAGTTCGGCGCGCGAGATCGCCACATTGTAGCCGATCCTGCCGAACAGATCGATTTCCCACTGCGCATCGGCGCCGAGCGAATAGCCGAAATCGTCATCGGCGAAATCGCCGAAGTCGCGCTGGACACCGGCATTGCCATCCAACCGGGGCAGATAGGCGGCCCGCGCCTGCCGCACGCCCGCCCGCGCCTGCGCGAGGCGCGCAGCGGCGGCAGCGAGATCACGGTTTTCCACTATCGCCAGTCTGACCAGCTCGGCAACCAGCGGATCGCCAAGCAAGGTCCAGTATTGCGCAGTGTCGAGCGTAACCGGTGCCGGGTCGGCGACCCAGGAGCGGGGAACCGCGACAGACGCCTCGGGCGCCGGTTCCAGACCTGGCGAAGTGGCGCATGCCGTCAACGCCAGGGAAAGGCCCGCGACCACTGCAATTTTTCCCTGCAACCCCGCCCCTCCTTCGCCCGAAATGCTTATTAAAGACTTGGCGGTTCAAGGAAACACTTATCTGGTTGCAGTCATCGATGAATTCATCCGCTTCGGTTGCTATGCTGCAGTATCGCGACCATGCGCCGCGCGCGCTGTGCCGACACCGCAAGGGTGGCAGGGCGCGAGCCCGCTGCTAAGAGCAGCTATGCCCGACAGACGCACCATAATTCAGGGTCTGGGCGCACTGCCGCTCGCCCTGGCCATGTCGGGAGTTCCGGCGGCTGCCCGAAAGGCGCGCAAGCCGCTCCGCCTGCGTCCGGGGGACACGGTCGGCCTGGTCGAGCCCGCTGCCTTCAGCGACGATCCAGAGCAGATCGAGGCGGTTAAAAGCACCATTCGCGCCATGGGGCTGGTCCCGCTCGTGGGCCGCCACGTCGGGACCCGCCACGGCTATCTCGCGGGTAACGACCGGCAGCGCGCCGCCGACCTCGACGCGATGTTCGCCAATGACGAGGTGCGTGCGGTGTTCGCGGTACGTGGCGGCTGGGGCAGCGCGCGGCTGCTTCCCCTGCTCGACTGGAAAACCATCCGCGCAAATCCCAAGCTGCTGATCGGATTCAGCGACATCACCGCGCTGCACCTCGCCTTTGCGGCGCGGGCGGGTTTCCCCACGATCCATGCGCCCAATGCGGGTGGCAGCTGGCCGGAGATCAGCTGGAACAGCCTGTGGCATCTCGCCTTCGCCGGGGCCACGCCGACCTTCCGCAACCCCGCCGCCGACGCCGGCGATCCTACCGCCCAGGAGCGCTGGCGCACGACCGCCATCCGTTCTGGCAAGGCGCGCGGGCGGCTGCTGGGCGGCAATCTCTCGGTCCTCACGGCGCTGGTGGGCACCCCATGGCTGCCCGATTTCGATGGCGCGATCCTGTTTCTGGAGGATACCGGCGAAGCCGAATACCGCATCGACCGGATGCTGAGCCAGCTTGCGCTGTCCGGCATCCTCGGCCGGGTCGCGGGGGTGGTGTTCGGCCGGTGCACGCGCTGCACGACGGGCGGCGAGGACTACCTCGGCTTCACGATTCCCGAATTGCTCCAACACTATTTCGCCCCGCTCGGCATTCCGGCGTTTTACGGGGCGAATATCGGACATGTCGCCAACCAACTCAGCCTTCCCGTCGGCGCGAAGGTCGAGATCGATGCCGACCCCGGGACGATCCGAATACTGGAGCCGGTGGTCGCCTAGAGGGTCTGCCCGGCGATGGCCCTGGGAGACCCAGGGGTGGACGATGTTCAGAGGCCGAACGGAAAGGTTTCTGCCGCGCCCCCATGGGGTTCGTGTGCCCTCAGCGGCTGTAGCGCTTGCGTCTCGTCGAACCAGCAATACCCGTCGAACTGTCGCGCGAGCACCGCTTCGCTGTAGTGACTCCAGCGTTCGGTCTCGGGGCGGTAGATAACGCCGATGAACCGCTCGAGCAGCGGCTCGGACAGCCGCGACGCCAACGTGGGATTGTCGCCCAGATCGAGCAAAAAGCGCTCGACGCCGCTGTCGTGGCACAGGCGTTCATAGCTGTCGCGACGCGAGGGATTGACGGCTTTGACTTCTCGCTCGCCGTCCCAGTCGGTCGCGGCGCTGACGGTGCCGCCATGGGTGCCGAAACCGATCAGCGCGACATCGTTGCCCCATCGTTCGCGCGCCAGCTGCCCGATATTGTGCTCTCCACGCACCGCGCCCATCTCGGTGGCACGGGCGTCGCCGATATGGCTATTGTGCGCCCAGACCACGGCTTTCGCCTGTTCGCCGCCCCTCTCGAGCAGGTGCTCCAGCGTGTCCGTCATATGGCTGTCGCGCAGATTCCAGCTTTCGGGGCCGCCGTAATACATGATCCGGTAGTAGCGCTCGGCCGAGGCGATCAGGCGCGCATTCATCGCCGCCGAGAACGATCCTCCGCCGTCCTCCAGCGCTCGCTCCAGTAAGTCGCGGCATTGCGCGGCGACCGCTTGCTCGCACTCGGCATAGCCCTTCCGCAACGCGGCGCGTCCGTAGGTGGCAGGATCCGCTTGCCAAGGGGTCAGACAGCCGTAGCGCTCGCGCGCGATGGCCGCCGCTTGCGGATCGTGCTCGTCGAGATAGGCGAGAACCGATTCGATCGAGCCCGACATGTTGTAGATGTCCAGCCCGTAGAAACCGGCCTGATCTTCCGGCGCGCGGCCTGCATTGATGCTGCGCAAGCTCTCGAGGAAGCCGGGCATGACGGTGTTGCGCCACATCCATGTCGGGAAGCGCTCGAAGGGCGGCGAAGCGCCCTCGCGCGGCTCCTTCCCGCGGATGAAGCGGTCGTAGGCGGCGGCATCGGGCCAGTCGCCTTCGACGGCGACGATGGTGAACCCGTGACGTTCGACCAGGTGCCGGGTTATCGCTGCGCGCGCGGCATAGAATTCATGGGTGCCGTGACTGCACTCTCCCAGCATGACCACGCGCTTGTCGGCGTATCTGTCGAAGGCCGCGGGGAAGTCCGGATCGGTTATGTCGGGAAGCGGGGTGCAGGCCTCCGCGATGGCTTTGGGCAGCGGCATGTCCTGCATTCCCCGATGATCGGAAGCAGCGCGGGTGCCGTTTTCGGGAACCACGCCTTCGAGCAAGGGCACGAACCGAACCGGAGTTATATCGCGGCTGCTCCAGCTGTCCTCGCCCGTACGGACGATGGACTGCAATTGCTGCACGCTCTCCTCGCCCACCGGAATGACCAGAGAACCGCCGATCCTGAGCTGCCGCTTGAGCGCTTCGGGAATCTGAGCGATGCGGGCGGCGACCAGAATGGCATCGAAGGGCGCCTCATCGGGCATGCCCCTGATCCCGTCCCCGGCAACGATCGAGCAATTGTCATAGTTCAGAGAATCGAGACGCTCCCGCGCTTTGCGGGCCAGCACCTCGTGGCGCTCGATCGCAAACACGCGGTCGGCGATGCGCGAAAGCACGGCGGCGGCATATCCCGAGCCTGCGCCCACTTCGAGGACCCGGTCTCCGCGTTTTACATCCGCCGCATCGATCATGCTCGCCACGATGTAGGGCTGGCTGATGGTCTGCCCCTCGCCCATCGGCAAAGGGCCGTCTGCGTAGGCGAATTCTTCCATGCCCGGTTCGACGAACGTCTCGCGCGGAACCTCTCGGAACGCGGAAAGAATGGCCTCGTCGGTGATCCCGCGCGCGGCGATCTGGCGATCGACCATTGCGCTTCTCTGGTGGCTTGGATCGGTGCTCATCGCTCGTGATTCCCCTTGCAGCAGAAGTAGACAAGCCGTGGGTCAGACGGCGATTCCGCACCGGGTTGGCCAATTCGCAACCACCACGTGCCGCAAACGCCGCCGTTGGAACTAACCGTCCGGCCGGAAAGCGAAAACCGACATACCCCGCGTTGTTTCAACCGGTCCGGGCCGCTCAGCGGCGCAACTGTCCGCGGATCGCCCCATTGGGGTATTCGGCATTGTGGACGTTGACGTAATATCCGCTCGGATTGGCCTTGATCCGATCGATCACGGCATCGGAAGCTGCCGCACAACCGCTGACTTCTCCGCTGGCGGGGGCCTCGAGAGGAACCACCGGCGGACCCGCCTCTCCGGCCGCTCCGACGTGGATATGCGCGGCCGTGGCCGGCGCTATGCCCGTAACGGCGATTTCGTAGCAAACCTGCTCGATCTCATCGACGATGGAAATCTGCGCCATGCCGCTGCCATCCGGATCGCCCGGACCCGCCACCTCTGCAGCCCCGGTAAGGCTTGCCATATAGGTCGTTCCCACTGCGCTTGCCGCGGGCTCCGCGACAGTTTCACAGCTGGCCAGAGCCAATGCGGCGCTCGAAATCAGCGCCAGTTTCGCGATCGGTCTGATCATCTCGTCCTCCTTAGGAAGCATCCCGTCCTAAGTCGCTCGCATAACCGCCCAACCGGAGTGGCCAGCGAATGTTCCGCTATTCACCCCAGAAGGAAGGTCTTGCGCCCGGAAGATGAACTCCGGTTTGCGCTCGACCGGATTTCCCAGACGCCGTCGTTGGTCCGCTTCAATGTGCACAGACTGCTCCCGTCGCACCACAACTCGACCGATTGGTTGGAGGCCTCGGACTGAGCAATCGATATAGCTTTGGCGGCGGTGGCGGCCTTGAATTCGATGTCCTTGTGAGGACCAAACCGGTCATCGAAGAATTTGAGGCGATAGGTATGAATAGCCGGCTCACCTGAATGGGTATTCACTGCATCTTGATAGCTCGACCGCTGCATGTGATTCTCCTGCCTTAGCGAGCAGAAGATGCGGGACCCACGCGTGGAGCGCCATCTCAAATGTTTGAATCGGGGTTTTATTTCCCAATCGGATCCCGTTCAGCTGCGTTCTGGTTGTGACATGCTGCGTCCGCCTACAGACGTCAGCTCGGGAACAGCGCCGCAATCGCGGCGTCGAAGGCGAAGGGTTTCTGGAGGATCGGCCCCATCTTGCGCTCCTCGGCCAGACTGCTGCTGTCGTAGCCGGTCACGAAGACGAAAGGTACATCGTCTTGCGTCAGTCGCTGCGCGACGCGGGCGCTCCTTTCGTCGCCCAGATTGACGTCCAGCACCGCTGCGTCGGGCGATCCGCCATCATCGAGAGCCTCCAGTGCCGCCGAGACGCTGGCGAAGGGTCCCAGCACCTGCGCTCCGGCGGTCTCGAATTGGTCGGCGATATCGAAAGCGATCAGAAACTCGTCCTCGACGATCAGCACGCTCTTGCCGGCGAGCCGGGAAGCGCTCGGTTTGTCAGACATGCAGGTTGTGCTCTCCCTTCAGGCGCAGCTCGATCGTACATTCAAGCCAGTCGGCACCGAACGCGAGACCGGTTTTGGCGTTCAGCTGGTGAGGAATGGCCCGTTTGATCAGCGCAAAGCCGAACCCCGCGCCCAGTTCTGCGTCCGCAGCGATCGAAATTCCCTCTTCGCGCCAAGTCAACACCAGCGAGCGCGACCGCCCTTCCCCGACGCTTTCCCACCCGACCTTCAGCCGACCGCCATCCTGTTTGAGAGCGCCGTATTTGCGCGCATTGGTAGCAAGTTCGTGCAGCACGAGGGCCAACGTCTGCACGGTCGTCTCGCCGACGCAGACATGCGGTCCAGCAACGGCGATCCGATCGTCGAGGCGATCCGCCGCCATTGCCTCGAGCTCCAGAGTGATCAGGCGCTCCAGAGTTATCGATTCCTGATGCGACTGCGACAACAGGCCCTGCACGCGTGAAAGCGCCTGTAGCCGGCCCTGCACCTTGCTACGCAGCTCGCCGGGCAGCGAAGCGCCCCTGAGCGTCTGGCCGATGACGCTGTCGACCACGCCGATGAGATTTCGGGTCCTGTGCTGCAATTCGGCGACCAAGGTCTGCTGTTCGGTCTGCAGGCGGCGCAATTCGTCGATGTCGGTGGCCGTGCCGAACCATTCGTTCACCGCGCCTTCCTCGTCGAGTGCCGGCGCGGCGCGGAGCTGGTGCCATTTGTAATCGCCGGCGGCATCCCTGATGCGGTATTCGCCCTCGAGCGGGGTCTCGCCGTCGACGCTGCTCCACGCCTCGATCGCCGCCGGACGGTCGTCGGGATGCAGAGCATCGAGCCACCCCCTCTTCAGGCTTTCGCCTCCGGACTGGCCGGTATAATCCTGCCATTGCGGGCTGGCCCACGACCAGTTCCCGCCTGCAGTCGAGCGCCACACCAGCTGCGGGATGCCCTCGACCAGAGTGCGCAGGCGCAGCTCGCTGGCCGCCAGCCGGCGCTGTTCGGACCGGCGTTCGCTATCGGTCTGCATCCGATCGACGGCCGCCGCCAGCAGATTGGCGTAGGTTCGCAGGAACGAGATATCGTCCTCGTTGAAATCGCGCGGCTCGCGGCTATCGACCTGCAAAATCCCGAAAGGCGGCTTTTCATGACCCCCGATGATTATGACGTTGACCAGCGCCCGGACGCCGTTCTCCTTCAGGAATTCGGCGAATTCGAACCGGTCTTCGGTAGCGATGTCGCGGGAAATGACCGGCGCGCCCGTGTCCAGCGCGCGGCCTTCCGACGAACCTGGATCCCGGCTCAGACACACTTCGCCCACGACGCCCGGTTTCCAGCCCACTCCGGCGCGCACGAACAGGAAGTTGCCGTCGTCGCGCAATTCCATCACTTTCGCCATGTCGGTGTCTAGAGCCTCGCTCACCAACCGGCAGGCCTCGGTCAGGATCTCGTCGAGATCCTCCGATTTCAGCGAGAGCTCTCCGAAGCTGGCGAGCGCGGACCGCTGCTGAAGCAGGGCGGAACTGCGCTGGTCGGAAGAAGATTTCACAGCGCCAGTTCCGCAGCCATGCGGAACCGGGCATTCGAAGAGCAACCATAGCGAATCATTGCATAAGTTTCGATTACCCAGCCGACATTTTCAAGCTTCATCAGCGAACTAGCAGGCGATGTTCCCCGGGAGTTGCGCTGTAGGCGGCTCGCCTGCGAGAACTACGAAAGCTGTGGAGTCCGAGAAGATGTCTGCCGCCACCCGATCCAGGGCACCGCTGCCGAAAGCGATCTGCGTGTCGCCCCACCACCACCCCGGCGGGCTGGTCTTGTCCGATCCCACCATGGGCGCAGCGCATCGCAGGGCGAACGCGCAACGCAGTACGGTGTCGTCGTGGCGCCGTTCGAACGCGATGACATGGTCCTTGCGCGGCCCGCTCACCTTCGCGGGCTCGTAGCTACCGTTGCGGAACAGCTGTGGGTGTTGAACGCGGAGCAGAAGCAACTCGCGGATCAGCCTGAGTTTCGGGTGGACTGGCAGGGTGTCCGCCAGCATGTCCTGCCGCCGGGCGAAATCGACCGGGCGCCGATTGTCCGGATCGACCATGCTGTAGTCCGGCAGTTCACATCCCTGGTAGGAATCGGGCACCCCCGGAACCGTGAAGTGCAGGCCCGCCTGAACGACCATGTTCGCCAATGCGGCACCGGCCGTTTCGAGGACGAAAGCGTGGATCGGAACGGCCAGTCCATCTCGGCGCGCCGGATCGAGCAGGCTTTCGAGGAACTGCCTGGCTGCGTCTTCGTAATGCGTGTTCGGCAGCGCCCAGGACGACCGAAGCTTCCCCTCGCGCAGCGACTTCTCCTGCCAGGCGCCGAGCCGCTCTCGGTACTCTGCCAGTCCATCCCGGTCGTCGGCCTCCAGTCCCTCCGGCCAGCACCCGTAGATCATCTGATACAAGGCATATCTGTCCGCTGCGGCGACACCGCAGTCGCGCCCGTCCGCCATTTCGTCCCAGGCTTCGAGCCTCTCTCGCCAGAGGAGCGGAATGGCGGAAAGCACCGCAAGCCGGGCGCGGACATCCTCGCCGCGCTTGTGATCATGCGTAGCGGTCGCGAGCATGGCGAGCGGGAAATCGTTGCGCCGACGCGAACAGGCGCGATGGAAATCGTCGATCGAGCTTGCCATGCGGTGGGCGTCGAAGCCGACGTCGAGACGCGAAAGCAGCGGTGCGAAACGGTAGAAGGCGGTGTCCTCCACCGCCTTGGCCGCGATCGGAGCCGACAATTGCTGGAACCGGCGAACGGCTTCGGCGGCAAGATCCGCATCGCCCGGCCCGGTCCCACCCAGCCATTGCAGAATGCGCTCGGTAACCGTAGCCTCTCCCGGCGGCGCGAAGCGCGCCACAGCCTCGCGCAGCCGCTCGCGCACTGCGGCATCGCTGGTCGGCGCTGCGGCTCCGGTGCCATAGGTGCGGTAAACGGGGAACACCCACAGCAGCCGTGAGATCCCCCGACGCAGCATGGCGCTCGTCCAGCCCGCCGAAGCGGGATCGCTTCGGGCTAGCGCGAGAAAACTCTCGGTACAGGCGCACAGCTGGCCTTCAAAGCCCCAGGAAAGCATGTCCTGCCGCGCCTGCAGTTCCTCTTCCTCGAAGGTCAGGGTCCGACCGCTGAACCTCTGCCACAGGTCGATTATCTCGGGCTCGCCAGCGGGATCATGGAGCAGCGCGGAAACGTCTTCCATGAAGTCATAGCCGCTCGTTCCATCGACGCCCCAATCGGTCGGCAGAGTCTCCCCCGGCCCGAGGATTTTCTCTACGACGATATAGGCTGGATCCTTAGGCGCCGCAGCAGTCCGCTCGAGCGCATTGAAGCGCGCGCGCAGCGTTCGGCAGTAACCGGCCGGATCGGACAGGCCATCGACATGATCGATCCGCACCCCGTCGATCAGACCCTCCTGCCACAGGCGGAAATAGAGCGCATGGGTCTGCTCGAAGACATCCGGATCCTCGATCCGCAGACCGGCCAGATCGTTGATCGTGAAGAACCGCCGCCAGTTCAGCTCGTCATTGGCTTGCCGCCACCAGGCGAGGCGATAGTGCTGGCGTTCGAGCAGCGTGGCGAGCCCCTCGTAGTCGTCCGCAGCTGGCAAGGCTTCGCGATCATCGGGCCTTAGCGGCAGGCGCTGCTCGCCGTAGAGGACCACCGCCGGCTCGGCCGCGCTGCGATCCAGCGCGATGTCGCCCGCCGCCAGCGCCTCCGCAAAGGGCGCGCCCAGGATCGGCAACAGCAAGGGCTCGCGCCAGTCGATATCGAACCAGTTCGCGTATTCGCTGGCCGGGCCATGGCGCAGCACGTCGTTCCAGTAGCGATTGTGCCCACCCGCCACCCCCATGTGATTGGGCACGATGTCGATGATCAGTCCCATGCCCCGATCGTGCAAAGCCGCGACCAGGCTGCGCAGACCGTCTTCGCCCCCGATCTCGGGATTGACGCGGGTGGGGTCGACAACGTCATAGCCGTGCTGCGAACCCGGGACGGCGGCGGTGATGGGCGAAGCATAGAGATGGCTCACCCCCAGCCGGTCGAGATAGGGCACGATCTCTTCCGCCCGCGCCAAGGGGAAGTCGCGGTGGAACTGAATGCGATAGGTGGCGCGCGGGCTCATGATCGACTCGCATCGAGATCGGCAAGCCGCCGCGCGACCTCCGGGCGGGCGAGCAGATCGCCGGTGGAGGCGGGCATCCGGCGGCGCCAGTTGGGATGCTGGTCGGTGGTGCCGGGCAGATTGGGTTGCTCGACGGCCCCCACGATGTCTTCCAGAGGTACGAGCGCCAGTTCGCAGGGTGTGCGCCCGACATGCCGCAGGATAGCCTCGATCACCGGCTCCGGTCTGTCGATATCCGGCTGCTGCCCCGCCGCGGCTCCGCTGGCGACCAGTGCGGCCCACAGATCGGTACGCTCGTGCCCGCGTGCGGCCCGCGCCTCGGTCTCGTCGCCATGGGTCGAAGAGCGCCCGATCGCCCAGGTCCAGTCGATGTCGCGCCCCTGCCACCAGCCGGCGATCGTCGGCAGATCATGCGTCCCGGTCATCGCCACCGCCTGTTCCTGCCAGTGCGCGGGCGGCACGTAGCCGCCGTCGGCGTCGCGCTCGAACCACAACACGCGCATGCCCAGCACATGATCCTGCTCCAGCTTGGGCCGCAGCCCTTCGGGCACCGTCCCCAAGTCTTCGCCGATCACCACCGCATTGGCGCGGTGCGATTCGATGGCCAATATCCGCAGCATGTCGTCGAACGGATAGGTCAGATAGGCGCCGTCTGCGGGGCTGCCGCCGTGTGGCACCACCCATAGCCGGTTGAGCCCCAGCGCATGGTCGATCCGTATTCCGCCCGCGTGATCGAGCGCGGCCCGCAGCGTGGTGATGAAGGGCTCGAACCCGGTCCGCTGCAAGGCGGCGGGAGAAAAGGTGGTCAGACCCCAATCCTGCCCGTCGGGGCCAAGCAGATCGGGAGGCGCGCCGACCGAGAGGCCATACAGCAGATCGTCCGGGCGGCTCCAGGCATGGCTGCCGCCGCCATCCATTCCGACGGCGAGATCGGCGATGAGCCCGACTGGCATGCCGCCAGCGCGCGCCTCCTTTTGCGCGGCATCGAGGCTTTCTGCCGCGAGCCATTGCGCGAAGAGGAAGAAATCGACTTCCTCGCGGTGCTCCGCGGCGAAGCGGGCGACTGCCTCGCTTCGGGGGTCATGATAGGGGGCGGGCCAATCCTGCCAGCCATGCGCGCCGCTGCCGAAGAAATGCACATGAAGCGCGTCATATATCGCATGCCGTACCAGCTCTTCGCCCATGCGCTGCCGATAGGCCTGCACCCTGGCGCGGACATCATCGCCGCAGGCGGCGTGGGCTGCGCGAAGGGCCTCCATTCGTGCGGGGATGGCATGTTCCCAATCGATCAGCTCGTCGGACGGTTGCGCCGAGACAGGCTGCCCGATCAGCCCGGGATCGGCGAACAGGATATTGAGGAACAGGCGGCTGGAAGGTGCATAGGGACTGAAGCGTGCGGGATCGGCAGGAAACAGCGCGTGGGTCGGACTGATTGCCAGCGCGCCCGCCGAGCTGCTGCGGGCGAAGTGGCGGACGGTGTCGCGCAAGGTGCCGAAATCGCCGAAGCCGCGCTCCTTGTCGTCGCGCAGCGAGGGGATCTGCACCGCCGGCCCCCAAAGGCGCCGTCCCGGAGCCAGATCGCCGATGCCGAGGCAGTGCTCGGGCGCGATAGCCACCCGCAGCTGCCAGTCCGATCCGCGGAGCGTGTGATAGCCCGCTTCGGCTATGGGGGAAGCATGGAAGGCGCCCTCCGCCTCCTCGATGGCGAGGGATCGGACCGTGCCATCCTCCAGCTCGAGCTCTGCCTCCCCAACGGCGCCGCAGCCCTGCGGCAGGGCAAAGCCCCGGTTGCGCCGCGCCGAGACGAAGCTGCGGCGCTGCGCATCCTCGCGGCAGGCCGTCAGACTCTGCGCTATATCCGCGTCGTTCTGCGCCGGATAACCCAGCGCCGACAGGATCCGCACGAGATTTTCGTCGGAAACCCTCTGAGGACGCCCCGCAGCATCCTCCCAGTAGATCCGCAGGCCGACCTGCAGGGCAAGGTCATGCAAACCGGTCATGGGACGATCTCCGCGCACAGGCTTGCCGGCTCGCCCGCTTCCCCGAGTTGGAACAGGAGCGCTCCGTCCGCCGCAGGAAACTGCACCGGCTGATGGCCCAGATTGAAGGTGATCGCCAGTTGCGCCCCATCGCCCATCCGCCAGCGCGCGGCGACGGCCCCCTCGCCCAGCACCTCGGCGCCAAGCCCGCTCGCATTTTTGAGCCGGGGCACGATCGCATCATGCCGCAGCGCGAGGAGATCGCGATAGAAGCTGCGCCATTCCTCGGCGTCCGGCCCCGGTTCGGGTCGCGAACGCCGGAAGGTTCCGGGATCGTTGGGATCGGGGATGCTGGCGCGTGCCTTGTCATTGGAGAAGGCGGCAAAGCCTGCGAACTCGCCGCGCCGACCCTCGCGCACGGCATCGGCCAGCTCGTCGTGGAAATCGGTGAAGAACAGGAAGGGCGAGCGGCTACCCTCGCTATCGCCCATGAAGATCAAGGGGATCTGCGGAGAGAGCAGCAGTAGCGCAGTCGCGGCCCGCATCCGCTCGCGATCGACGAGCAGCGACAATCGCTCGCCCAGCGCGCGGTTGCCGATCTGGTCGTGGTTCTGCAGGAAGGATAT
>JAHJPT010000226.1 GCA_018819685.1 Alphaproteobacteria bacterium | reverse complement strand
GTGCCGGTGCTCGAGGGGCCGCCATCGACGTGGAGCAATTCGCAATGTTCGCCGTCCGCGTGGAGGCGGGTGGCAAGAATGCCGGGTCCGTCATGCGCCACGTCCTGCGCTTCGAGCACCACGGCGCCGGCGCCATCGCCGAACAGCACACAGGTGGTGCGATCCTCCCAGTCGAGAATGCGGCTGAAGGTTTCGGCGCCGATCACCAGCGCCTTCGTGGCCATGCCGGTGCACAGCAGCGAATCGGCAGTCGCCATCGCATAAAGAAACCCCGAGCAGACCGCCTGGACGTCGAAGGCGATCCCGCCGCGGCAGCCCAGCGCCTGCTGGACTTGCGTCGCGGTGGCGGGAAAGGTGTAGTCGGGGGTAGCGGTGGCGAGAATGATCAGCCCGATCTCGTCGGCGGCGACGCCCGCCGCCGCGAGCGCCTGGCGCGCGGCCTCGATGGCGAGGCTCGAGGTGGTCTCGCCCTCTCCGGCGATATAGCGCTGGCGGATACCGGTCCGCTCTACGATCCAATCATCGCTCGTGTCGACGCGTTCGGCCAGTTCGGCATTGCTGACGCATTTGCTGGGCAGCGCCGAGCCCGTACCGCGCAGGACCGAACGGATCATTTCGCCGCGAGCCCGGCCGTCGCGCCGCTAGCTCTGCCGCCGAGATCGCCGATCTGCGCCAGATCGTGAGCGATGCGGTTGGTGATATCGTCCTCGAGCAGCCGAGCGGCGACTTCGACCGCATTGGCCACGCCCTTGGCGTTGGCGCTGCCGTGGCTTTTCACCACCACGCCGTTGAGCCCGAGAAAGACCGCGCCATTGTGATTGTTCGGATCGAGATGATGGCGCAGCAATTCGGTTGCGGGTCGCGAGACGAGGAAGCCGACCTTCGACCGGATCGAGGATGCGAAGGCCTGTTTCAGCAGATCGGTGACGAAGCGCGCCGCGCCTTCGATCGCCTTGAGCGCGATGTTGCCGGAGAACCCGTCGCAGACCACAACGTCGCATTCGCCGCGGTTGATCTTGTCGGCCTCGACGAAACCCTCGAAATCCATCGCCAGCCCAGTTTCGGCGCGCAGGCGATTGGCGGCGTCCTGGATATCCTCGGTGCCCTTGGTCTCCTCGGTGCCGATATTGAGCAGCCGGACTCGGGGGCGTTCGCGACCGCTGACTATCCGCGAATAGGCGGCGCCCATGATCGCGAACTGGACGAGGTTGCGCGAATTGCCTTCGCTGTTCGCGCCCAGATCCAGCATGACGACATCGTCGTCGGTGAGCGTGGGGAGCAGGGCTGCAAGCGCGGGGCGGTCGAGACCTGGCATGGTGCGCAAGGCCAGCTTGCTCATCGCCATAAGGGCGCCGGTGTTGCCCGCGCTGACGGCAGCTCCGGCAAGTCCCTGCTTCACCGCATCGACCGCGAGGCCCATGCTGGTGGTCTTGGCGCGGCGCAGCGCCTTGCTCGGTTTCTCTTCGCCGCCGACCACATCCTCGCAATGGAGGATCTCGGAAGCGCCGCTCATGCCGGGGTGGTTTTCGAGCGCCGCCTTGATCCGGGCTTCGTCGCCCACGAGCAGGAACTTGAAACGGTCGTGGCGGCGCCGGGCTAGCGCCGCGCCTTCCACCATCACGCGCACGCCTTCATCGCCGCCCATCGCATCGACGGCGATACGCGGAAGATTCATGACGTGCTCCGGTTGGCTACGGTCAGAGACCGACGGCGACGATCTCGCGACCGTTGTAATGTCCGCAATGGGTGCAGAGATTGTGCGGGCGCTTCAGTTCGCCGCAGTTCGAGCACTCGTGATGAGCTTCGACCTTGAGCGAATCATGCGAACGGCGGTTGCCGCGGCGATGGGGAGATACTTTTCTTTTGGGGACGGCCATGGCGGCACCTGTTCCTCAATAAATTCTAGATGGTTGGTGGCCGCCCTAGGGGACGGCCCGGCAACGCACAAGGGTGCGTCAGACCGAAAAATCCAACCCGTGACGGTGAAGAAGCGCGCTATAACGATATTCGTTCCACTTGCAAGCGGTTGATAGCGGGAGTGCCAGCGTTGTTCGAGACCGCGGGCGCGCCTATCGTGAGAATGAAACGAGGGGGAGAGCACGAATGGACGGCACGACGATTTTCCTGCCGGTGACGCTGAGCGCCGCTGCGGCCGCGGCACTGATCAATCTGTGGCTGGCGATCCGGATCGGCCAGCTTCGCGGCAGCACGAGCATCGTCCACGGCGACGATGCGGGCGGGCCGCTGACCCGGCGGATGCGCGCCCAGCTCAATTTCGTCGAGAACACCGGCTTCGTGCTGATCCTGATTGCTGCCATCGAACTGGCCGGCAAGGGCGGCCAGTGGCTCGCCATCGTGGCCGCGGTCTATATGTTCGGCCGGATCGCGCACGGCATCGGGATGGATGGCGAAACCGCCACTCTACCACGCAAGATCGGCACCGTGGTGACTCTGCTCACCCTGCTCGGCCTCGCGATCGCCGCGACGCTGGTGGCGCTGCGGGTGATCTGACCCCCCGTTCGGGGCCGCCCTGTTCAGGACAGCGCGTAGTCGCTGACGAAGGCGTTGGTCTTGCGCTCCTGCCCGAAGGTGCTGGTCGGTCCGTGACCGGGAATGAAGGTAACTTCGTCGCCCAGCGGCCACAGCTTGCCGGTGATCGCATCGATCAGATCCTGGTGATTGCCCATGGGGAAATCGGTCCGCCCGATACTCCCCTGGAACAGCACATCGCCGACCACAGCGAACTTGCTCGGGCGGTGGAAGAACACGACATGGCCGGGCGTATGGCCGGGGCAGTGGATGACCTCGAGCACCAGCTCGCCGACGGTCACGGTGTCGCCATCCACCAGCCAGCGGTCGGGCTCGAACACCTGGCCGTTGACGCCGTATTTGCGGCCGTCCTCGTCGAGCCGGCTGATCCAGAACCGGTCGGCCTCGTGCGGCCCTTCGATCGGCAGGCCGAGTTCCTTGGCCAGGATCCCCGCCTCCCCGCAATGGTCGATATGACCGTGGGTGATGAGGATTTTCTCGAGCTCGACCCCGCTCTGCTTCACCGCCGCCTTCAGCTTGTCGAGATCGCCGCCCGGATCGATCAGCGCGCCCTTGTTGGTGGCGGTGCACCAGATCAGCGAACAGTTCTGCTGCAGCGGCGTGACGGGCACGATGCCGGCTTTCATCGGGGGCCCGGCTTTCGTCGGAGGCGTGGGAGCAGTCTGGGTCATCGGGTGGACATGGCTCGTCCGATGGATTTGCGCAACCGGCGCTGCAGCAACTCCCGAGCGCCCGGTTTGCAACGACGGCCCATTTGTGCATTGTGACGACCGGGTCGGAAAGGGAGGCAAAGCGATGGAAACTTGCGACTACTCTGTAAAACCCCTGTTCGCCGAACCCTATTTCGTGACGAACATCGCCGATGCGATAAGTCCGCGGCAGGTCGAATTCGTCAACGACCTGAAGATGCTCCAGAACCAGGTCAATCTCATTTCCGAGGACCTGTATATCTTCAAGCGACCGGAACTCAGGACCATCGCGGATGCTGTGCAGCGAGCGCTCGACACCTATGCCAGCGAGATAATGGGCATCGCCCAACATCTCTATGTGACCCAGTCATGGGCGCTGGCCAATCCACCTGGTGTGGGCATGCACGGGCACGCACATTCCAATTCCATCGTCTCGGGATCGCTCTATTACTGCGATCTCCCGGAACCGGGCTCCAACATGATCTTCGACCGCCACCGCATGTACCAGCAACTTGCGCTGACGCCGGAGGAGGGCAAGGCGAACATCTACAACACGACCAAAAACGCCATCCAGCCTAAGAAGGGCGATCTGGTCCTCTTTTCGTCGAGCCTGTTGCATTTCGTCGAGCCGAACCAGTCGAGCGAAACCCGGCATTCGATCGCCTTCAACACCTTTCTGAAAGGCCAGCTGGGGAGCTTTCGCGACGTCTCGGAACTGGTTCTGAGCTAGGATCGAAAGCGGCGGAAGCCATTCGAGGCCAGCGCCCTCGCTCACCCGGCAACCGTCACAACCGGCCACCCTTCCAGACTACGCGGCCGATGATCTCGATCTCCTCGCGCGCCAGTTCGATCGGCGGATAGGCCTCGTTGGCGCTGACCAGTCGGATCCGCTCGGAACCGCTGGCCTGGACCTGCTTGACGTGCAAGGCATCGCCGATGCGCAGGACGAAGACGCCCTCGCCGGCACGCTTGTTGCGATCGACGAAGATCTCGTCGCCGCTGCGCAGCACCGGCTCCATCGAATCCCCTTCGACGCGGATGGCGGAAAGATCCGCACCCTCCAGCCCCATCTCGCGCAGCCAGCGGCGCGAGAAGCGGAAGCTGTCGAGAGAAATTTCCTCCGACCCAACCGCGCCCGGGCCGGCCGATGCATCGAGCGAAAGCCGCGGAACTGCGAGGAATTCCTGCACCGCCGCTCGCCGCCCGGCACCCCCAGCCTGCGCGGGATGCGCGGGGTGTGGTGGGCCGCCCAGTTCATCCTCCGCAACCCCGAAGAATTCGGCCAACCGCCGACGGTCGTTCTCCTCCAGGCGACGGGGCGATCCCTTGCGGACGAATTGCTGGAGGTAGCTCGGGTTGCGACCGAGCATGGCGGAGAGCGAAGCGAGGCTGGAACGGCTGGCCTGCGCCAGTTCGAGCAGGCGGGCGCGTTCGGGCGCGGCGTCGTCATGAATTTCGACCAACAGCTGTTCCTCGGCACT
>JAHJPT010000225.1 GCA_018819685.1 Alphaproteobacteria bacterium | reverse complement strand
CGCCCGATCCCCAATGACGAGATCGAGGATTTCTATCGCGGCGTGAACGCCCAGCTCGAGGCGACAATCCGCGAGAACGACATCGTCAGCCTGCCCGATTACGAGCTGTCGATGCGGCTCGCCTCCGAAGCCGAGAGCGCCGCGCAGCCCGCGCCGCACATGCGCCCGCCGCGGCTGATCGGCAACACCGGCGAACAGGGCACTTTCGTGCTGACCGCGGGCAATCCCACCGCCGGACCCGAAGACGCCTATGACGATTTCAACTTCGCCGCGGCAAGCTGGACGCTGAGCGCCCACGAAGGTCGCCCGGGCCACGAGATGCAATTCGCCGCGCTGGTCGAACAGGGGGTCAGCCTCGCGCGGCTGCTCTATGCCTTCAACAGCGTGAACGTCGAAGGCTGGGCGCTTTATGCCGAAGCCGAAATGCTGCCCTACGAGCCGATCGAGGGCCAGTTCATCGCCCAGCAGTTCCGGCTGCTGCGCGCGGCGCGGGCCTTCCTCGACCCGATGCTCAACCTGGGGCTGATCACCCGCGAGGAAGCGGGCCGTATCCTGCGCGAGGAGGCGCTGTTCTCGCCCGGGATGGTGAAGCAGGAACTCGACCGCTACACTTTCCGCATGCCGGGTCAGGCGGGCAGCTACTACTATGGCTATCGCAAGCTGATCGATCTCAGGATCGAGACCGAGGTCGCGCTGGGCGAGGATTTCGAGGAAAAGGCGTTCAACGATTTCCTGCTCAGCCAGGGGATCATCCCGCTCGAACTGATGGCGCAGGCGGTGCGTGAGGAATTCATCCCCTCGCAGCGCTCCGGGCAGTAAATGGGCGGCTGAGCGGGCTCTCGACGATTCCAATCCGGCGGCGCGCTACAGCCAGCGCAGCCGCCGGAACAGCAGCAGCAGTCCGGTCAGCACCGCCGCGCACAGCGCGACCACGGTCCAGAAGGCGCGCGGATCGTCCATCCCGGGCATTCCGCCGACATTGATACCGAGCAGGCCGGTGAGGAAACTCAGCGGCAGGAAGATCCCCGCCACGATCGTCAGCATGTAGGTCGCGTGCTCGCTGCTCGCGAGGCTGCGCGCGCGCAATTCGTCCTGCAGCACCAGCGCGCTTTCCTTGCTGATGTCGATATCGTCGAGATAGCGCCGCAGCCGGGCGATCGATTCGGCGATCTCGCGGCGATCGTGATCCTCGAACCACGCCGGCGCGTCGCGGCTGATCTGCTCGAGCGCCTCGTGCTGCGGGCCCATGTGGCGCTTGAGCGCCAGGCAATTGCGCCGGATCACCGAGATGCGGTTGAGCATTTCCTCGGCGTGATCCTCGGGATCGAGTTCCTCGAGCTCGTCCAGCGCCTGGTTCATGTCCACGATCGACTGGCTCATCCGCGTGATCAGCAGTTCGGCCAGCAGCGTGATCGTGGCGCCGGCATCGGGCGGGCCGTGGCCGCGATCGAGCAGCGCCACGATTTCGCGCGGGGTCTGCAGCGGGTGGCGGCGCAGCGTGATCAGGCGGTTGCCATCGCTCCACACCTGCATCGAGATCATGTCCTCGGGCTGCGCGCCGGGGTTGAAATTGATGCCGCGCAAGGTCGCCACCAGAGTCTGGTTCTCGCGGAACGCGCGCGGGCGGGTGGCATCGGAGACCAGCAGTTCGGCGGTCGGCTCGGGAACCCCCAGCGCCTCCTCGAGCCAGGCCTGCACGCCGCTGCGGTTGCGGCACAGATGGAGCCACAGGACCTCGCCCGGCGCGGCGGGGGACCAGTCGCGCGCCTCCTGCCACTCGATCGGACGCGCTCCGCCGCGCCCGTCGAGCACGCGCCCGAACAGCAGCGGGGTTTCGGTTTCGGGGGCGATTGCGCTCGAGCTTGCATCGTTCAGGCCGGTCATGACCACCTCATGGCGCATCCTCCGACCGCTGTCATTGCCCCGTCACCCCGGGCGCTCTATATCGCACCCCATGTCTTCCCTACGCCCCTGGCGCGATATCGAGCGCCGCAAGAGCCGCCAGATCATGATCGGCAAGGTCCCGGTCGGCGGCGATGCGCCGATCAGCGTCCAGACCATGACCAACACCCCGACCGAGGATGTGGCTGCGACGATCGACCAGATCCGCCGCTGCGAGGAAGTGGGTGCCGATATCATCCGCGTCTCCTGCCCGACCGAGGAGGCGACCCGGCATTTCGACAAGATCACGCGCGCTGCCGAGGTGCCGATCGTCGCGGACATCCATTTCCATTACAAGCGCGCGCTGGAAGCCGCCGACAAGGGTGCCGCCTGCCTCAGGATCAATCCGGGCAATATCGGCTCCTCGCAGCGGGTCGCCGAAGTGGTCCGCGCCGCCAAGGCCAATGGCTGCGCGATCCGCATCGGGGTCAACGCCGGGAGCCTCGAGAAGGACCTGCTCGAGAAATATGGCGAGCCCTGCCCCGAAGCGCTGATCGAAAGCGCGCTCGATCATATCAAGCTGCTGCAGGATCACGATTTCCACGAGTTCAAGGTGGCGGTGAAGGCGAGCGACGTGTTCCTCGCGGTGGCCGCCTATCACGGGCTCGCCGAAGCGGTCGATTGCCCGCTGCATCTCGGCATCACCGAAGCCGGCGGGCTGATCGGCGG
>JAHJPT010000017.1 GCA_018819685.1 Alphaproteobacteria bacterium | reverse complement strand
CCCCCTATGCCCGGCGCTATGAGGAAGGACGCGAATGGGAAGGTCCCTTCTTCGGCACGCTCTTCGTCGAGCACAAGGACGTCCTGGGGCTGACGGTTCAGGCCCGCGCGGGCAATTTGCTCGGCGGACGGAATTATTACCGCCGAACCGTATATGACGGGTCGCGAGAGGGCGGCGACGTGCTGTTCCACGAATCCGCCGATCGCCGGATCGGGCCGATCTTTCGTTTCGTCGTGAGCGGCGACTTCTGAGGATCCTTGTTCTCAGGGTTCTTGCAAAGCCGCTCCGGATCGGCACTGTGAAGACATGCAGTGTAGCACTCTGCCGCCGACCACGGCCATCAAGCAGGTCGGCAATGCTGTCGAAGCGCTGCGAGGCGCCTCGACCCCGAAACCAGTCGTCGCGCGTTGATGCCCGATGACCAAGCGTAGCGTGCGATAATCCGTGGAATTCGACCCTCGCATCATGATGTTCGTGATCTTCGGCGTCGGGCTGATGCTGGCGGTGACGCTCGAACGCTGGCTGGCGAAGATGTGGATGTCGCTGCCCATCCTGTACGTCGGGGCTGGATTCCTGCTCGCCTCGCTGCCGCTGGGACTGCCGTTCTTCAATCCGGCATGGGACGGGTTCGACGCTCTGACCCTTGAATATGTGACCGAGTTCATCGTAATCGCCAGCCTGGCCGCAGCCGGCATCGCGATCGATCGGCCGGTCAGCTGGCGCAACTGGCGCCAGATCTGGCCCCTGCTCGTGGTCGCCATGCCGCTGACGATCGCAGCAGTGGCGTTTCTCGGCTGGTGGGCGATCGGCCTCGCCCCGGCCAGCGCGATCCTGCTCGGCGCGGCGCTGGCGCCGACCGACCCCGTACTGGCACGCAGCGTCCAGGTCGGGCCGCCGGGCGAAGGCAAGCGTCACGACGTGCGCTTCAGCCTTACCGTGGAAGCCGGGATCAACGACGGGCTGGCCTTTCCCTTCACCCATCTGGCGATCGCCGCTCTGGGCATGTCGGCGCTGGGTAGCTGGACGCTCGAATGGGCGGCTTTCGACCTTGTCTACAGGATAGTCGCGGGCGTCGCGGCCGGTTGGGGCATCGGCCGGCTCGGCGCCTGGTACGTCTTCGAGCGCGAGGCGGATGCGCCGATCGAGGAAGTCGAGGATGCAACGCCCAAATATTCCACGCGCGAAGGGCTGATCGTGCTTGGTACGTTGCTTTTGGCCTATGGCTCGGCGGAACTCATTCATGGCTATGGCTTTCTCGCCGTCTTCGTCGCCGCCGTCACCGCGCGACAGCGCGAGAACGCGAGCCGCTATCACAAGATCAGTCATCACTTCATTGACCAGATCGAACAGATCGTGCTGGTCGCGGTGCTGCTCGGCTTCGGGGTGATGTTAGCGAGCGGGGTGCTCAACGCGCTCACCTGGCCAGCGGCCCTGGTGGGGCTGGCGCTGGTGTTCGTAATCCGCCCCCTGGCGGGAATGCTGTCCGAGACCTGGTCCCCGCTGCCGCTGGCTGGAACTTTCGCGGTCGCATTTCTCGGGGTGCGCGGGATGGGATCGATCTACTATCTCGCTTACGGCCAGAACCACGGCGATTTCGAAGGACTGCCGCTGCTTTGGGCCACCGCGAGTTTTGCGATACTCGTTTCGATCCTCGTTCACGGCGTTCTGGCCGGGCCGCTGATCGCCTATGTCGAGGGCCGCGGGGGGCACATTCATACCGGGCAGAAGGAAGAAATGCCCCATCTCGCCCCGCGCCCCGCCAAAAGTGCGGAAGCCGAAATCGAGCCCGCTCCGCAAACGGATTGACTCAGGTCAGGTCCGCCCTGCCCTCATCCGAGGATAGAAAAAGGGCGGCAAGGTCTCATCGACCTGCCGCCCTGTTCATGTCTGCTCGATGCAGACCTACTTTTTGGCAGGAGCCTTCTTGGCCGGAGCTTTCTTGGCTGCTGACTTGTCCGCAGCGCCGCCCTTGGCCGGAGCCTTCTTGGCCGGAGCCTTCTTGGCAGCAGGCTCGTCGGCGGCTTCACTTGCAGCCGTTTCCTTCTTGGGCGAAGCCTTCTTCTTCGCAGCGGGCTTGGCTTCCTCGGATGGCTTGTCCTCGCCCTTCTCGGCAGCGGCCTTTTTCGCCGGTGCCTTCTTGGCCGGAGCCTTCTTCTTGGTGGCGGGCTGCTTCGCCTCTTCCGCGTCCTCGTCGGCTTCGATCGCCGCCTCGAGTTCCTCGCGGGTCACTTCGCGCTCGGTCACTTCGGCCTTGTCGAAGAGGAAATCGACGACCTTGTCTTCGTAGAGCGGGGCGCGCAGCTGGGCGGCGGCCATCGGCTCCTGCTGGACATACTGGATGAAGCGCTCGCGATCCTCGGCGCGGTATTGCTGCGCCGCCTGCTGGATCAGCATCGACATTTCCTGACCGCTGACCTCGACCCCGTTGCTCTGGCCGATTTCGGAAAGCAGCAGGCCGAGCCGGACGCGACGTTCGGCGATGTGACGGTAATCGTCCTTCTCGGACTCGATTTCCTTCATCGCTTCGGCGGGATCGTCGGACTGCGAGGCTTCCTGCTGGAGCTGTGCCCAGATCTGTTCGAACTCGGCGTCCACCATGCCCTGCGGCACAGGGAAATCATGCCCCGAAGCGAGCTGATCGAGCAGCGCGCGCTTCATCTGCGTGCGGGTGAGGCCGGCGGTCTCCTGTTCGAGCTGGCCGCGGAGCAGTTCCTTGAGCTTGTCGAGGCTCTCGAGGCCGAGATTCTTGGCGAACTCGTCGTCGGGCTTGGTATCTTCCTCGACCTTCACCTGCTGGACGGTGATGGCGAATTCGGCAGCCTTGCCGGCGAGATGCGGCGCCTGGTAATCTTCGGGGAAGGTGACCGTGATGGTCTTCTCGTCGCCGGTCTTCACCCCGGTGAGCTGCTCTTCGAAGCCCGGGATGAACTGGCCCGAACCCAGCACCAGCGGCGCGCCCTCGGCCTTGCCGCCTTCGAATTCGACACCGTCGATGCTGCCGACGAAATCGATGATCAGCTGATCGCCCTCGGCAGCCTTCTTCGACTTCGCGGCGTCCTTGTAGCTCTTGTTGTTCGACGCCAGCTGCTCGACCGCCTCGTCGACGCGCTCGTCGGTCACCGGTACGGTCAGCTTTTCAAGCTTGAGCCCGTCGATATCGGGGGTCTCGACCTTGGGCAGCACTTCGAGCTCGACCGTCAGCTCGACGTCCTTACCCTGTTCGTAGCTCTCGTCGAGATCGATCTTGGGCTGCATCGCGGGGCGGAGCTGCTTTTCGCGCATCAGATTGTCGATCGATTCGCGAATCGTATCGTTCATCACCTGCGCGTGCATCTGCTCGCCGTGCATCTTGCGCACCAGATTGGCGGGCACCTTGCCGGGACGGAAGCCGGGCATGCGGACCTGCGGGGCGAGCTTCTTGACCTCGGCGGAAACGCGCGCGTCGAT
>JAHJPT010000224.1 GCA_018819685.1 Alphaproteobacteria bacterium | reverse complement strand
TACTTGCCCTGATCTTCCTGGCAATGGTCGGAGCCATCCAGACTTTCGGGATCACTGCGATCTCGTTCTGGACTCTGGTTTCGGAAAACATAACCGGCTCAGGCGGTGGGTAACGATCCGACTTGCGGGTTGCGTTAGCGATTTCTCAACCTTCGAAGTCGAAACTGCAAGATGCCCACTTCCGGTCCGAACACCGGGAGAGGGGCGGGAACCGAAGACCAAACCAGGAGACGACCAATGAAGTTCATCAAGAAAATCCGTCAGAACGAAGAAGGCGCGACCGCCATCGAATATGGCCTGATCGCCGCGCTGATCGCCGTTGCGGCCATCACCGCGATGCAGAGCCTCGGCGGCAATCTGTCGACCACGTTCAACAAGGTTTCGACCTCGATGACGACGTCCTAAGACTGTCGACATCTGAGCCGACAGACGAAGATGAGGCGGCGAAATTCATTTCGCCGCCTTTTCTCATCATTTCTTGCCAGCCGGCGTGATACCGCGAACATTCCACTCGACGTGAGCTCGTTCAAGTCGCGCATTGGCAAAATTCATCTACTAGATGACGCGAGACGCATCGGGACACGCCATCCCCGAACTCTCGACCGCGAGCTAGCGAGGCACATCGAGCTTACCCGGCGGTTAGAACTTTCTCAAAAACAAGGTTTGGTGGCATGCGCCGCTTAATAGACATCGGATCAACTTTCGAGGTCCCCTTGTACATGACGTCGTTCTCACTACCCAAACTCGATAAGCCCGCTATCGCAGCATTGCTGTTGCTGGCGCTCGCGGTCCCGATTTATGCAGCTTCGAGCTACGAGGGCACCAGCGAGGTTTCAGTATCGCGCTGGCTTGCGCTCTATATCGTTGGCACCGAAGTCGCTGTTATATTCCTCGCACTTTTTTCCGGCTGGCACCCGCTGGTAAGCTTTAAAAGGCTTCCCGGCCACGTCCGGATAGCATTCATTCTCTGGCTTGTTGGCGCTAGCGCCGCGACCGCTTTTTCCTCGCATTCGCAATTTTCGGGAACGTTCCAGCTTTTCTGGTTTATTCATGGCCTTTTTTCCTTGGCTCTTTGGGCAATGATAAAGAGCCAGTGGGTCGGAATCGAACGTGCGCTTTTGATCTACATTTCCGTCGGATTGATCTTCCATTCAATCATGGTCTACTTCGTTGCAATATTTGTTCTCGGCCTTAGTTTGGAAGCGTGGGAGCCTTATAGCGTCGGCACGACCAATCCACGTTTGTACACTTTTTATGCAGCAGTTCTTCTGGGCATAGGCCTTGGCTTTCTTATTGCTGAAACTGAAAATCCGCTCCGAGTTTTATCTATTATCTGTATATTTTCCGCATATCATCTCTTTGCGTGGGCCGGTGGACGGGCCTCTTTCGGAACCTCGATAATCGTTCCGATGGTAGTGGCCATATTGGCTGCAAAAGCGAGGAAGCGGATCGTCCTTACTACTGTTGCTTGCGCCTCTATCGCCTACCCGCTTTCGTTGTTTACCGCTCCGACACATGAGATCTACGGATTTAAGTCTATCATGGGAGGGATCGCCGCTTATTCTACAGGCGACGCATACTCCTCCGGTCGGTTCGACATCTGGGCACGCATGTTATCGCAGAGCCTCGAAAAGCCGCTTTTCGGTCACGGTCAGATAGGCACCCTCGATCTGCTTGACGAAATGCTTCCCGGTGCCGCCTTGAACGCCCACAACGCCGTCGTGCATATCCTTCACGCTTGGGGCGCATTTGGCTTAGTCGCTTTCGCGATCGGTGTGGTCCCCTTCTTGCCTACCATCGGCGATCGGCTAGAAACAAACCCGCGGGTGGCTTGGCCAGCCTTTTCATCGTTGCTTGCGCTGGGTGCGACATCCACGCTGGACGGCACGCTGTTCTACAACCAGCCCCTGTTCTTCTGCGCGCTTTTCCTCGCAATTTTGGCGTCTGTACCCGTAGATCCAAGGCAAGACACCTCCAACTCAGGTGAAAGGGGATGGGATCGGCGACACCTGGAAACCCGCCGTCACCGGCGCAACCGGATGGGTTGCGGTCGTCCCATCCAATTTCAGTCCTAGCGCCTCGATCGCCCCGGATTCCAGCGCCCGCGAACCACCAGCTTGACCTTCTGCCCGATCCGTAGCGTGTCGTTTGCATCGAGCGAGTTGAGCACGAGGAAGCGTTCGAGCTGGCCATCGGTGTAGGCCATTCGGTTTGCGAGTGTGCGAATCGTATCCCCGCTGCGGACGGTCGCAATTTCGAGATGGCGGGGGACGACATTGGCGGCTTCCGCCGCGCTGATGCGGCGCATCGAGTTGAACATAGGCGTGAAGGCGCTTGCGCCGCCCGGCTGCGTGATCACCTGGAAGTGATAGGCGCGATCATTGCTGAATTCATAGGCGAAGACCACGACATCGACTTCGCCCTGACCGCTGTTGACCCGCGCGGTCCCATAGGCGGCGGGTAGACCGTTGACCGTCGTGCGCTGGATCGTTTGCGGGCGCAATTGCTGCTGCGCGCCGCCCAGATCCGCGAACACCTTGGCAACGTAGTTCTCGAGATTGCCGCCGTAAGGCGCCAACGTCAGTTGCGCCTTGCCGCTCTGGCCGTTGATGCTGACCGCGCGGGTGCCGTTGATCATGTAAAAGCCCTGCGGCGCGGTGAATGCAAGACGCATGTCGGGATGGATGAACTGCCGTCCCTCGATCACCCCCTGCTCCGGATCGTCGCCGTAGAGCAGCCCGTCGATGCGGGTCAGGAAGGTGTCGCGATTGGTTACACCGGAGGCCCCTTGCGCCATGCTCAGCGCCTCCTGGACCCGGCTGGCGGGATCGGGGTGGGTCGATGCCCATTCGGGCAGTCTGGCGTCGTCGCGGCCCTGCAGCCGCGCATCGAGCGCGTTCTGCGCCGCAAGGCTTGCTAGCACCGTGCCCATCGCGGTGGGATCGTAGCCAGCCTGGTTGAGATAGCGGATCCCGAGCGCATCGGCTTCGAGCTCCTGGCTGCGCGAGAACCTCAAGGTCAGCAATTGCGAACCCTGGAGCGCAGCCTGGCCGATCTGCTGGCCGATTCCGCTGTTGCCCAGAAGGATACCCGAAAGGATCGCCGCGCCTGCGCCGAGCAGGGTGTTCTGCTGCGATCGCGCCTGGCGGCGCTGCGAATGGCGGGCGGCGACATGGCCGACCTCGTGGCCCAGGACCGCGGCGAGCTCCGCCTCATTGTCCATCAGCGTGACCAGCTGACGGGTCGTGTAGACGAAACCGCCCGGAATCGCGAAAGCGTTGTTGACCGGACTGTTGAGCACCGAAACGGTAAAGGATTCGCGCGCGTTGGCCAGCCCCGACTGGACCGCGATGTTCTGCCCCACCTGCTGGACGTATTGCGCCTGCGGCCCCGTCATCGCGCCACCGAATTCGGCGAGCAGCTGCGGATGCGCTTCGGCGCCGGTCTGCGCCTCGCTCTGGGTGATCGGTGCCGAGGCGCCCGGAATGTTGGCCGTTGCGCAACCGCTCAGAGCAAGCGCGAGCGCTGCGGTGGAACTGGCGGCAAGCGCCTTGATGGTCGACATGGATCTCTCCCTGAAACGCGCACACGGGCACAGCTGCCCGCGCATCGGATTACAGGTAGGGAAATCCTGCGATACAGCGGTTGGTTCCCGAAGCCGCCTCGTGCGATCTAGGGCGGCGGGGCTTAGTCCCTAGCCCGCCATCGACAAAAAGCGTTCTTCGCGCATCCGCCTCAGTTCCGCCTCGGGCTTGGCGCCCAGCGTATCGAGTTCGTCCGCCAAAGCCGCGCCGAGCGCTTCGGCTGCAACGCGCGGATCGCGATGCGCGCCGCCGACCGGCTCGGGCACGATCCGGTCGATCACGCCGAGAGCTTCGAGATGCTGCGCGGTGACTTTCATCGCTTCGGCCGCGTCGGGCGCCTTCTCCGCCGTGCGCCACAGGATCGAGGCGCAGCCTTCGGGGGAGATCACCGAATAGACCGCGTGCTGGAACATCAGCACCCGCTCGGCACTGGCCAGCGCAACCGCGCCGCCCGAGCCGCCCTCGCCGACGATCGCGGCAACCATCGGCACTGGCAGCGCGAGGCAGGCCTCGGTCGCGCGGGCGATCGCCTCCGCCTGACCGCGCTCCTCGGCCTCGATCCCCGGGAAGGCGCCCGACGTATCGACCAAGGTCACCACCGGCAGGCCAAAGCGCCCCGCCAGTTCCATCAGCCGGATCGCCTTGCGATAGCCCTCGGGCTTGCCCATGCCGAAATTATGCCTGATGCGGCTGGCGGTATCGTTGCCCTTCTCGTGGCCGATCAGCATGATCTTGCGCCCGTCGAGCTTGGCGAAGCCGCCCAGAATTGCGGAGTCGTCGGCGAAGCTGCGATCGCCGCTTAGAGGGACGAATTCTTCGAAGGCATGCTCGACATAGTCGCGAAAATGGGGGCGCGAAGGGTGGCGCGCGACCTGGGTCTTCTGCCACGGAGTCAGCGCCTGATAGATCCCGCGCAGCAGCTCGGCGCTCTTGCGTTCGAGGCGCGCGAGCTCGGGGCCGATATCGACATCGTCGCCATCGGCGGCGGCGCGCAGCTCCGCGATCTGGGTCTCCAGTTCGGCGACCGGCTTTTCGAATTCGAGGTAGGAAATCATCGCTCGCGGGCTAGTCGCTGTTGCGCGGCCGCGCAAGCGGGTGCCGTTCGTTGACCAGTCTCACCAACCGTGCGGCATCGACGTGGGTGTAGATCTGCGTCGTCGCGATATCCGCATGCCCCAGCAACATCTGCAGCGTGCGCAGATCGGCACCGCCTTCGAGCAGATGGGTAGCGAAGGCGTGGCGCAGCACATGCGGGCTGAGTTTCGCCGGATCTAGCCCGGCGCGCACCGCCAGCTCCTTGAGGATCTGGAACAGGCGAACCCTGCTGATATGTCCGGTCCGCGAGGGGAAGAGGAATTTCGCACCCACCTTCGATCCCTCGGCCCCTTCCGGGCGCACAGCGAGCCAACGGCTGAGCGCTGTCCTGGCCCGCCCGCTCACCGGAACCATACGCGCCGCGCCGCCTTTGCCCGTCACGGTCAGGAAAGGTGCATCGCGCGGCACCGCGGAAAGCGGCAGCGAAACCAGTTCGTTAGCGCGCAGACCAGAGCCGTAGAGCATCTCGAGCAACGCCAGCTGCCGCAGAGGCAGCGGCGCATCGGTTGCTGCCTCCAGCTCGGCCCGCGCGAACAGCGCCTCGACCTCGGCATGGGAGAGGATTTTGGGCAGCGGCCGCCGGGCGACCGGACGCGGGAGCGCATGGCTAGGATCGTCGCTGCGGCGCCCTTCTTCGGCGAGGAAGCCGTAGAACTGGCGCAGCGCCGAGGCCTTGCGCGCCAGCGATGAGGGCGCGAGCTGCGACCATGTGCGACCGAGCTTCTCCAGATCGGAGGCTTGCGCGCCTTCCAGATCGCCCACCAGCTCTTCGGCCTGTTCGAGATCGCGGCGATAGGCCTCGATCGTGTTGCGCGCTGCGCCGCGCTCGGCGGCGAGCATGGCGAGAAACTCGGCGATTGCGCTCATCGCCGCTCCGTCGGCCCGATCACGCCCGGGCGACCGCCTCGGCCGCGATCATCCGCGCTTCGGCATTCATCCCGACGGCATCGAGCGCGCGGACGATATGATAGAGATGCAGCGCGGTCATCCGCTGCCAGCTCTCACCCTGCATCCCCAGCCCCGCCAGCAAGGCAACCAGCGCCGGATTGTCGGCCTGCGCGGCCTGTGAAATGCGCTCGGTCCAGACGCTCCGGCGAGAGAGATCCACGCCCAGATCCTCGCTGTATCCGGCTATGTCCGAGGGATCGATCCGCCCCAACCCGGCAAGCCCCGCCAGCAGCAGTCGCGATCCGAGCTGGCGGGTACTGCCGTCGTTATCGATGAAACTTCCAAGATCGCCACCGCTCACTTGGGCCGATGCGCCCGGTGTGGCGACCGCGAGTATGCCCCAGGCCATGCTGCCGTCCTCGACGACCCCGCTCCAGCGCTGCGCATCCCGGTCGAGACCGGCGGCGAGCATGGAGGAAATCAGCGCCGCCGCATCGTCCGCCAACGCTTCGTTGGGGGGCAACCGCGCCGCGGCATAGGCCGTGAGTACATAGGGTCCGAAATCCTCGCCCCGCTCGCCGCTCCAGATATCGCGCATGGCCGCCAGCCTCGCCGCCGGATCGTCATCGACATAGGCGTTGCGCAGTTGCACGGCCGTGGAGCGCGCCTCGATCTCCCTGTCGTCCAGAGCGTAAATCTGCGAATAGAGATCAATCAGCGCCTCGGAGGAGAGAATCCCCCTCTCGGCGGCCATTTTCGCCCCCGCCACGCGCTGAGGCAAAGGCAGCATCGGCGCGGTCGCAGTCTGCAGTTGCAGCGCCGGCGAGAGCGTTCCGGCAAGCTCCACGGGAATGTCCACTCCCAGCGCATTGGCCAGCGCGAACCGCCAGGGGGTCACTTCCTCGACATCGTTCCACTCGATATTCACCGCGCGCCGTCCGGCGCCGGCGGCCCCGGCGAAACGCTGCGCCAGCAGCGAATCGATCCGCGGCACCGCGCCCGAATTCATCAGCCGTCGCAGATCGTTGCCGGCGCGGGTTTCCTCGCCGGCATAGGCGTTGCAGATTGCCTGCAGCATCCGCCACTCGCCGCCCTCGCGGGCTTCGCGCGACAGCCGCACCGCGGGGCAGGCGCCAACGATATCGGCAGTGCCGATATAGGCGTCCAGAGCGGCACCGGTGAGATTCTCGTCGTAATCGGCGGTATCGATGTCCTGCACCAGCGCGCGCGCGGCGATGTGCTCGCCCATGCGGTTGAGCAGACCGGCGCGCAGCGCGGCGAATTCGACCGCGCCCATCCCGGCTGGCGCGGCGAGGCGGCTGGCAAGCGCCCGGCGCAGCAGGATATGGCCCCAGCGCGAAACTAGCTGACCGTCGGTCCCGGTCAGCACCGCGCGCACCAGCGCGGCGGGCTGGTTGGCGAGCGAGGCTACGGGCATTCCGCCTTCCTGCGGGCCGATGATCCCGACCCGCTCGGTCGAGCGGCGCGCGGCGGGCGGGATGTCGAACCGGGGCTTGAGCCCGAGCAGCTCGTCGAGCTCGTCGGTCGACATGTTCTCCAGCTCGCGAAGCGTCGGCAGGTCGGCGAGGTCGGCGGCGGAAGAGCTGGTCGAGGGGGCAGTGGGGAGCGGCTGCACCACTTCGCCCGGACGCCTGACCGGTGTGGGAGCGGCACCCGGCAATGGTGCTGGTGTGGCGGCGGGTCGCGGGCTGGGAGACGGCGCCGGAGCTGGTGTCGGCGTCGGCGCGGGCGTCTCGAACGCTGGCGGAAGCAGGTCTACGGGCTGCCCCTGCGCCAGCGCCAGGCTCGAGCCCAGCGCCATCGCCGCGACGCCGGCGGCGAGCCAGCCGCGCGTCATCGGACCGCCTCGGGAAGAGGGACGGCCTGCTCGATGGGGCGCATCGCCTCTTCGCCGCCATCGTACCAGGCGAGGATCAGGATCGACAGGAGGATGAACGCGGCGATCATGCCGATACGCTGTCCCTTCATTATCTGTGCTTTAGTCCGTGCAATATGTGCCATGCTTGCCTGCCCGATAGCCCATCTCTAGGCCATGCAGCAATGACCCAGACGGCCCCCAGCCTTACCCAGCAGGATATTGCCCGGATCGCGCGCCGGATCGACCGACCGATCGTGCTCGTCGGCTTGATGGGGGTGGGCAAATCCACCGCCGGGCGGCGGCTCGCCAACCTCATCGGGGTCGATTTCTTCGATGTCGACGATGAGATCGAGCGCGCGGCCGACCGCTCGGTCGCCGAGATTTTCGAGGAGTTCGGCGAACCCTATTTTCGGAATGGCGAGCGGCGGGTGATGGGGCGGCTGATAGGCGAGAAGCAGGGCGTGATCGCCACCGGCGGCGGCGCCTTCGTCGATCCGGAAACCCGCGGGCTGATCCGCGAGAAGGCGATCTCGGTCTGGCTCGACTGCGATATCGAGACGCTGGTCGAACGCACCGCGCGGCGCGATTCTCGCCCGCTGCTGCGCCAGGGCGATCCGCATGCCATACTGCTCGACCTCAAGGAGCGGCGCAGCGGTTCCTACTCGCAGGCCGATTGCCATGTGGTGACAGACGATGGCCCGCACAATGCAACGGCGCTACGCATTCTCGAGGCAATTGATTCATGGCTGTGATCCCGGTGGAACTCGGCGGGCGCTCCTACGAGGTGCATATCGGACCGGGCCTGCTGGCGCGGCTCCCAGCGCTTGCCGGCCGCTTGCTGCGCAAATCCGCGGTGCCGATCGTCGCCGATGCCAATGCGCGGCGGCACTGGGGCGCAACGCTCCAGGAGACGCTCCATTCGAGCGGCAGGACCGCGCAATGGTACGAGGTCGCACCCGGCGAAGGCTCGAAATCCTGGTCCGAACTCGAGCGCCTGACCGACTGGCTGCTGGCGCAGGGCGTCGAACGCGGCGATCATGTGGTCGCGCTCGGCGGCGGCGTCGTCGGCGATCTCACCGGTTTCGCCTGCGCCATCCTCAAGCGCGGCTGCGGCTTCATCCAGCTACCCACCACCTTGCTGGCGCAGGTCGACAGCTCGGTCGGCGGCAAGACCGCGATCAACACCGCGGCGGGCAAGAACCTCGTCGGTGCTTTCCACCAACCCGCACTGGTGCTCGCCGATCTTGCCACGCTCGCCACGCTGCCCCCGCGCGAATTGCGCGCGGGCTATGCCGAGGTGCTCAAATACGGCGTGCTGGGCGATCGCGGCTTCTTCGACTGGCTGACAGAAAACGGCAGCAAGGTGCTCGCAATCGAGGAAAAATCGCTCGAACACGCAGTCGCCACCAGCGTCGCCGCCAAGGCGCGGATCGTCGCCGAGGACGAGCGCGAAACCTCCGGTGCGCGGGCGCTGCTCAATCTGGGTCACACGTTCGGTCATGCGCTCGAAGCCGAGGGGGGATTCTCCGACCGGCTGCTGCACGGCGAGGCGGTGGCGCTCGGCATGGTACTCGCGGCGCGCTATTCGGCGCGGCTTGGCCATCTGTCGCTCGCCGATGCCGAACGGGTCACCGCGGCGGTCGATGCCGCAGGCCTGCCCGCAGAGATCGCGGCGCTGGCGCTCGACTGCGACGGCGCGGCGCTGGTCGAACACATGAAGCACGACAAGAAGATGGACGCGGGCACCCTGCCCTTCGTGCTGCTGCGCGGGATCGGAGATGCCTATCTCGACCGCACGGTGGCGCTGGCGGATGTCGCGCTGTTCCTCGACGAACATCTGCGCAGCCACTGAGGCCTAGAACAAGCGCGACCCGTTCGGGACCGGCGCATCGGGGGCGAACAGCACTACCTCGCCCGCAGCATCGGCAAAGCCCAGCACCAGCACCTCGGACATCGCCGGCCCAATCTGGCGCGGCGGGAAATTGACCACCGCCGCCACCTGCCGCCCGGGGAGCTCGGCGAGCGTGTAATTGGCCGCGATCTGCGCGCAGCTCTTCCTCGTCCCGATCCCCGTACCGAAATCGATCACCAGCCGATAGGACGGCTTGCGCGCCTCGGGAAAAGCTTCGGCGGAAAGGATCGTGCCCACGCGGATATCGGTTTCGAGAAACCGCTCGAAGGCGATTCGCTCTTGGACCGGGGCATCAGGAGAGTGGGCCAGATGCATTAGGATTTCACCCTCAGGAACATCATCCCGTCCCAACCCTTGCCGCCCACTGTCTGCAGCGCGGTGGCCTCGAGCCGAGCGTGTTGAAATACATGGGCGTACAAGGCTCGCGTTCCGATCGCCGATTCGTCGTCGTCCGCCGGCTCGAGGATGGTCCCCTCACGGACCACATTGTCGACCACGATCAAGGCGCCGGGTCGCGAGAGATGCAGGGCATGGTCGACATAGGCACAATTGTTCGGCTTGTCGGCGTCGATGAAGGTGAGGTCGAACGGTCCGGTCAGACCGGGCAAGTTCGTCAAGGCTTCGCCGATATGCAGCTCGATCCGGTCGGCCAGTCCCGCCGCACGGAAATTCGCCCGAGCGACTTGCGCGAAGGAGGCCTGCGCCTCGAGCGTTACCAACTGCCCGCCTGGCGCCAGACCGCGCGCGAGGTGGATCGTCGAATAACCCCCGAGGGTCCCGATCTCGAGCACGCGCCGAGCGCCGCTCAGCGCGACCAGCATCTGCAGGAAGCGACCCTGCGCCGCGGAGACGGCGATATCGGGCAGGCCGGCGGCCGAACAGCGCTCCAGGCACTCGGTCAGAACCGGATCCTCGGGGAGCAATCGGTCGGCGATAAACCCGTCGCCCGCCTGCCAGCCATCGTCCACCGCCTTCCATCCTGCGACGCCCGACATGGCGGCTACTCCAGTTCGAGGATCACTTCGTCCACCGCCAGGCTGTCACCCTCCCCGGCGTTGATCTTGGCGACGGTGGCTTCCTTCTCGGCGCGCAGGATGTTCTCCATCTTCATCGCCTCGACCGTCGCGAGCGGCTGGCCCGGCTGCACCTTGTCGCCCTGCGCCACATGGAGCTTCACCAGCAGGCCGGGCATCGGGCAGATCAGCAGCTTGGACAAATCCGGCGGGATCTTCTCGATCATGTGATCGGCGAGATGCGCGACGCGGGTCTGGAGAATCCGCATGGTGTGCTTCGCGCCGCGGGTCGTCACCACATAGCCGCCGCGGGTGGGCGCGAGCTGCAGCGTCAGCCGCTCGTCGTCGATCTCGATCTCGACCACACGCGCGCCCGGCGTGTATTCCATCTCCAGCGCCACCGGTTCGCCATCGACGGTGATCGCGTCTTCTTCGAGCTCGACCGCATAGTCGGTTCCGGCGATCCGGACCGTCCATTCGCCGGGCGCGTAGGGGGAGCCGTTGAGCTGCTGGTCGATCCTTCCCGCGCGATCGGCATCGGCGGTGGCGATGATCCCGCCCACCGCAGCAAGACCGCGCTTGAGTTCGTCCGAGGTCGCGGCGCCCTCGAAGCCATCGGGATATTCCTCGGCGATGAAGCCGGTGGTCAGTTCGCCGGAGCGGAAGCGCGGATGCTGCATGATCGCGCTGAGGAAATCGACATTGTGCCCCAGCCCCTCGATGCGGAAGGCGTCGAGCGCGCGCACCTGCAGGTCGGCGGCCTCGTCGCGGGTTTCGCCCCAGGTCACCAGCTTGGCGATCATGGGATCGTAGAACATCGAGACCTCGCCCCCCTCGAACACCCCGTCATCGACGCGGACGCCGTCCACGCCGCGGCGGCCGTTGGCCTCGCCGTCGTCGGCCCAGGGTTCGACCGGGGGCTGATAATGCACCAGCCTGCCGATCGAGGGGAGAAAGCCGCGATAGGGATCCTCGGCATAGACGCGGTTCTCGATCGCCCAGCCATCGATGCCGACGTCCTCCTGCGTCATCGCCAGCTTCTCGCCCGCGGCGACGCGGATCATCTGCGCAACCAGATCGATCCCGGTGATCGCCTCGGTCACCGGATGCTCGACCTGCAGCCTTGTGTTCATCTCGAGAAAATAGAAGCTCTC